>NZ_JARVII010000002.1:0-230260 GCF_029813755.1 Ottowia cancrivicina
CTGCTTCTTTTTAAAGACCATCAAACCCCGGCTTTGTTCAGTCCCCTCAGCCGGATTCGCTGCGATCAGCGAAGCTATTAAGTATAGCACAAGTTTGAAGTAGTGCAGAACTTTTTGCTACTTCATTTGTGCTTCGCAACCAGCAGAACGGTTGCGACGAAAAGGCGAACTATACACAAGTTTTTTCGAGTTCGCAAGCGCACGCCTTCTTTTTGCGTCTCTCCAGCCGCTACACTGCCTGAATGACTGACATTCCTTCACGCAAACACTTGGTTTTGCTGGGCACGGGGCGCGCCAACATGAGCGTGCTCAAGAAGCTGGTGGCGCAAGGCATTGGCGGCTTGGCCGTCACATTGGTAGCGCCTCAGCTGAACTATCTGGATGAAGCCATGTTGGCGGGTCATCTCCTGGGCGAGAAGGCGTTGGAAGACTTTGTGATTCCGCTGAAACATCTGCTGGATGGCAGCGGTATTGGTTATGTGCCTGATCTTGTGCAGGCGCTGGATCCGCAGGCGCAGTGTCTTCATTTGGCCAGTGGCGAGATCCTGCCTTACGACGCGCTGTCTTTGAATGCAGAGCCTGAGTTGGATCGTGCGCGGCTGGACAAGCTGATGCCAGGCGTGCGCGCCAATGCCATGTTCGCCTATCCGCGCTACGTCTTCCTGGAACTATGGCCTCAATTATTGGCGCTGGCGCAAAAGCGTCCCTTGCAGATTGCGGTGATTGGGCACAACAAATTCAGCGTGGAACTGGCATTGGCCGCCGCTGAAATGCTGGCCGCGCCACACGGAAGCCGCGTTACGCTGCTCACCAATGGCGCGCCGGTGATGCAAGACGCGCCTCCAGCCTTGCGCAAATGCGCTTTGGCTCGGCTCAAGGCGCTGAACATCACGGTGTTGCACGAAGTGTGTGTTTCTTTTTCCGCCAAGAGCTTGCAACTGGAAAGCGGCGCGGCACTGGTGTGCGACGCGCCTTTGCTTGCCTTGGAGTCCGATACGCCCGCATGGCTGCAAGACAGTGGCGTCAAGCTGCTGGAAGATGGACAAGTCGCTCTGAACCGGCGGCTGCAAAGCGAAAGCCACAGTCAGATCTTCGTGGTGCCGTACGACGCTCCCACTGAAGCTGGCCCTGCGCTAGAAGCCAATTTGCACGCCACGCTGTTTGGCGGATCACTGAAAAATGTGCCTTTCGCGCCCAAGATTCGCACGATGCAAAGCGGCGCGCGGCGCGCCATCGTCACACTGGGACCGTGGGCGCTGGAAGGCAATTGGGCCTGGCGCTGGAAAAACGCCCGCGATCGCCAGCAACTGGCCGCCGTGGTGCAGCGTCCTGTTCTTTTCAGTGCGCCCCAGTCATGAAGACGGCTCCTGGCGCAGCCGATCCAGCACGCCTTGCAGCGCGTGCGTCACAGTGGCAGCGCGCACGGCATGCCGGCCGCCGCTGAAGTGGCAGCGCTGCGCAAAGCCCGCATCCTTCACCTGCCAGCCCAGCCACACGGTGCCCACCGGCTTTTCAAGGCTGCCGCCGCCCGGCCCGGCGATGCCTGTCACCGCCACGCTCACTTGCGCATGTGAATGCGCCAGCGCTCCGGCAGCCATCGCGCGCGCCACGGGTTCACTGACAGCGCCGTGCCGGGCAATCAGGCTGGCAGGCACGCCCAGCAATTCGCTCTTGGCGGCGTTGCTATAGGTCACAAAGCCTCGCTCGAACCACTCGCTGGAGCCGGCCATTTCCGTGCAAGCGCCTGCGATCAGGCCGCCCGTGCAGCTTTCCGCCGTAGCCAGCATCCAGCGGCGGGCGCGCAGTGCGTCAGCCAGCGCCATCAAGAGAAATTCCAAGAGCATGTTCACTATGAAAAAGATAGCTGCTTGCGCTGATTCCACTAGGACTTGCGGCGTTTTTGGCCCTGAACCGCAGCTGCTGGCAGACCCGGCAAGGGCCAACCCCGCTTTTCCGCTTCCGCCTGAACGGGCTGCCCGGCCCCTCGCCTGGCTGACGATATCTATCTGGCGCGCCAGAGCCAAGATGAGCGCGGCGGCGCGCAAGCAGGCCGCATCTGCGACGTTCTTGCGGGTGCTGTAGATGCGAAGCCTGCCTTCAGTCGCTTTCCGGCACGAGTGAGCTGGGCGTGATGTCGGCAATGGTGCGTGCGCCGGTGAGCGTCATGGCCACGCGCATTTCTTTTTCCATCAGCGTCAGCAGGTTTTCCACGCCCGCTTCGCCTGCGGCGGCCAGGGCGTAGATGTAGGCGCGGCCAATCATGGTGCAGTCAGCGCCCAGGGCCAGCATGCGCACCACATCCAGCCCGGTGCGGATGCCGCTGTCAACCAGAATTTTGATTTGGCCTTTGACGGCATCGGCAATGACGGGCAAGGCGCGGGCGGTGGAGAGCACGCCGTCCAGCTGGCGGCCGCCGTGGTTGGAGACGATGATGCCGTCTGCGCCAAAGCGCACGGCTTCGCGCGCGTCTTCGGGGTCCAAAATGCCTTTGACCACCATCGGCCCCGTCCAGAACTCCCGAATCCATTCCAGGTCTTTCCAGCAAATGGACGGGTCGAAGTTGGCGGTGAGGTAGCCGATGTAGTCTTCCAGCGCCACGGCGTGGCCCTTGTAGGTGGAGATGTTGCCCAGATCGTGCGGGCGGCCTTGCACGCCCACATCCCACGCCCACTGCGGGTGCAGCACGGCTTGCAGGTAGCGGCGCAAGGCGGCGTAGGGGCCGCTCATGCCCGAGTGCGCGTCGCGGTAGCGCGCGCCGGGCGTGGGCATGTCCACGGTGAAAACCAGCGTGGAGCAGCCGGCCGCCTTGGCGCGCTCCAGCACGTTTTTCATGAAGCCGCGATCCTTGAGCACGTAAAGCTGAAACCACATGGGCCGCCTGATGGCGGGCACCACTTCCTCAATCGGGCACACCGACACGCTGGACATGGTGAAGGGCACGCCCCTTTTCTCGGCTGCGCGGGCAGCCTGCACTTCGCCCCGGCGGGCATACATGCCCGTCAGCCCCACGGGCGAGAGCGCCACGGGCATGGAGAGTTTTTCACCGAACAGCTCGATGCCCAGCTCCAGGTTGGACATGTCTTTTTGCAGCACGCGCTGGCGCAAGGCCACGTGCGCCAGCTCGGCCACATTGCGCCCCAGCGTGTGCTCGGCATACGCGCCGCCGTCGATGTAGTGAAACAAAAAAGGCGGCAGGCGGCGGCGGGCCGCTTCGCGGTAGTCGGTGGTGGATGAAATGATCATGGTGTTTTTCCTCTTTCGGTTTCCGGCTTTCAAATTCAGTTTCCCGGAAGGGTCCAGGTCAATACATGGGCTTGCAGCGTAGTGAGAACGCCGATTACCGCCGCGAACATCAGGCTGTGCCTGACGGTGAAGCGAAACAGATCCGACTCCCTGCCCGCCAGGCCCACGGCCGCCGTGGCAATGGCAATGGACTGCGGCGAAATCATCTTGCCCGTCACGCCGCCCGTGGTGTTGGCCGCCACGGTCAGCACTTCAGGCAGGCCCAGCTGCTGCGCGGTGGTGGCCTGCAAAGCGCCAAACAAGGCGTTGGCCGATGTGTCGGAGCCGGTCAGAAACACGCCCACCCAGCCCAGAAAGGGCGAGAAAAAGGAAAACGCCTTGCCCGTATGCGCCAGCGCCAGCGCCAGCGTGGCCGACAGGCCCGAATAGTTGGCCACGAAGGCAAAGGCCAGCACCATGCCGATGGAGTAAATGGGCAAGCGCAGCTCGCGCAAGGTTTCGCCCGCCGTCTGCCAGGCCGCCGCCGGCTTGAGGCGCAGGAAGATGATGCTGATGACTGCCGCCAGCACGATGGCCGTGCCCACGGCGGAAAACCAGTTGAAGACATACACCGCGCCGTAGGCCGTGGGCACGGCCGCCACGGGCGGCATCTTCTGCACCAGCTGATCCAGCATGGGCACGGGAATTTTGATGACCCAGCCTTGCAGCGCGCCGCCAGCGGCAAACAGCGCCTTGAACGGCTCCAGGCTCCAGAGGGTGACCATCACCGTCAGAAAAATGAAAGGCGACCACGCCTTGATGATGGCCCCCGTGGTCAGCGGCGCCTGCGCGGCGCTTGCGCCCTGCGCCTGCCCGCCGCCTGCCCCGTTTTCAAAGCGGAAGATATAAGCGGGCTGCCACTTTTTCAGAAACACCGTCAGCGCCACCAGCGACACGATGGACGAAGTGATATTGGGCAGCTCCGGCCCGATGAGCCAGGCCGTCAGAAACTGCGTCACGGCAAACGAGCTGCCCGCCACCAGCACGGCCGGCCAGGTCTGTCGCACGCCGCGCCAGCCGTCCATGATGAACATCACCCACAGCAGCACCGGAATGATGATGAGCGAAAGCTGCGTGCCCGCCACCCGGCCTATGGACAGGGCGCTCAGCCCCGACACCTCGGCCGCCACCGTGATGGGAATGCCCATCGCGCCAAATGCCACCGGCGCCGTATTCGCAATCAGGCACAGCCCCGCCGCATACACCGGCTGAAAGCCCAGCCCCACCAGCAGCGCCGCCGTAATGGCCACCGGCGCGCCAAAGCCCGCCGCTCCTTCCAGAAACGCGCCCAGGCAAAAGCCCACCAAAATGAGCTGAAGCCGCTGGTCTTGCGTGATGGAGAGGATGGAGGCGCGGATGATGTCGAACTGCCCCGTCTTGACCGACACCTTGTAGAGAAACACCGCGCCAAAAATCACCCAGGCAATCGGCCACAGCCCGTAGAAAAAGCCATACACCGCCGCCGCCAGCGCCGAGGCCAGCGGCATTTGATAGAAAAACAGCGCCACGCCCAGCGCCAGCAGCACCACCGCCGTGCCGGCCACATAGCCTTTCATGCGCAAGCGGGTCAGCGCCAGAAAGAAAAAAATGATGGGAATGAGCGCGGCCAGGGCTGAAAGCCAGATATTGCCCGCCGCGTCGTAGTTCTGCTGCCAGGGTTGCATGGGCTGGATTCCTTGGGTAGAGCCTGAAAGAGACGCTTCCCGCAGGCTGAAAGCCAGCGCCCTGCATCAGAGCTGCCTGCGAGGCTGGCGGATTGTATCGACGGGTTTCAGCTCAGCCCCTGAACGCAAGCAGCTTGCAAACACACGCGCTGCCAGCGGCGCAACCAAGGCCGCATTCATGCTCCCGTATTCATAGCATGATGTCCTAGTGGAATCTGCGCAAGCGCGGTTTTCACAACCCTTGAATTTGCTCCTGTTTTTGACGCACACCGCTCGCTCCGATCTGCCCGGGGCAAGACGGAAGAGCCTCATTCCGGGGTTTGCGCAGGCAAGCGCTCTGCAGATTCGCCCGCGTCGGCGTTTTCCTCGCTCTTGGGCGCAATCAGGCGGGCCACCCACAGGCCCAGCTCGTAGAGCAGGCACATGGGCACGGCCAGGGCCAGCTGCGACACCACATCGGGCGGCGTGGCAATGGCGGCGATGATGAAAGACAGCACGATGAAATAGCGCCGGAAGCTGCGAATCTGCGCCACCGACACCACGCCCAGGCGCACCAGCACCACCACGACGATGGGCACCTCAAATGTCAGCCCGAAAGCCATGAACATGGTGAGCACAAAACTCAGATAGGCCTCGATGTCGGGCGCGGCCGTGATGCTGGCCGGCGCGAGCTTCTGAATGGTGGCGAACACCGTGCCAAACACCACGTAGTAGCAAAACGCCACGCCCGCAAAAAACAGCAGCGTGCTGGAAACCACCAGCGGCAGCACCAGCCGCTTTTCATGCGAATAAAGCCCCGGCGCGACAAAGGCCCAAGCCTGATACAGCACCACGGGCAGCGCCGCCAGAAAAGCCGTCATCAGCAAAATTTTCAGCGGCACCATGAAGGGCGAAATGACAGAGGTGGCGATCATCGTCGCGCCCTGCGGCAAGTGCGCCACCAGCGGCGCGGCCAGCCAGTCATACAGCGCCTTGGCGCCGGGGAAAAAGCCCAGAACGATGGCCACCGCAATTACCGCCAGAGCCGACTTGACCAGCCGGCTGCGCAGCTCCATCAGGTGCGCCACGAAGGGCTGCTCAGTGCCCGCCAGCTCGTCTTCTGGCGCATCAGGATCGGGTTTGTTGGCCTGGTTCATGAAAGCGAAGGCGGCATCAGGGCCGCCTCTTGAATCGGTTTGGACTGGTCGGACCGTCCGGCTGAATCGCCCGGTGCGTCACCGCTTTTTCGGGCGGTAGCGCACCATGCGCGCCGCGCCCGATTGCACTTGCCGCCGCACGCCCGCGCGCGCCTTGAACCATTGCGGCGTGGCGCTGCGCCGGAGGCGCCATTTCTTGCCGGGGTGCCGATACTGCGGCGGCGGCCAGGCGTCTTCTTCGTCGCTGCCGCCTGCGGCATGCGCGTCTGGCGCGTGGCCTGCCCCTTGCAGCGCGGCCTTCGTGCTGCGCCACTGGGCATCCATTTCGGCTTGCGCCTTGTGGATGGACTGCTCAACCTCACGGCCCGCCTGCTCGACGGACTCTTTCATCTTCTTGAGTTCTTCCAGGTCCATCGCGCGATTGACTTCGCTTTTCACGTCAGCCACATAGCGCTGCGCCCGCCCGAGCAGCGCGCCTACGGTGCGGGCCACGCGTGGCAGCTTTTCGGGGCCGATGACAACCAGCGCCACCGCACCAATGAGCGCCATTTTGGAAATGCCGAGGTCAAGCATGCTTGCAAATCAACAAGGCAACAGGGCCAAAGCGGCGGTCAGCTTTTTTCCTTGGCCTGCACGTCAATCGCGTCGGCGGACGCCTTGCTGGCGGCGTTGGTCACTTGCCCGGCGGCAGGCTGCTGCGCCTCGTCTGCCGAGGCTTCTTTCATGCCTTCCTTGAAGCCCTTGACGGCGCTGCCCAGATCGGTGCCAATGTTCTTGAGCTTTTTGGTGCCGAACACCATCACCACGATGAGCAGCACGATCAGCCAGTGCCAAATTGAAAAGGTACCCATAGCAAGTTTCTCCTTGAACTCAAGCGCCGGATTTTAGGTGGCCAGGTGGCAGCCAGGCTGCGGGCAGTCCGTGTGTCTCAAGATCTTTCCATCGCCTGACCGTGAGAGCGTGCCGGGCGTCAATCCGCCAACCAAGGCAGGCGTTTTGGATGACACCGCCCGCCCAGGCAAAAGCAGCAAAATCAGGAGCAAATATAAGGGGTTCAAAACACCAGCCAGCGCACGTTCTTCTAGGACCTCATGCTATGAATAAAAGAGCAAATATCCCGTTCATGACGGCTTGCTGTCTCGTTGCGTTCGCGCAGCCTGCGGCTTTTGCTCGTTCGCTTTTTGGGCTTTATGGCCGGGAGCGCGCTCGCGCTCAGGACGCCGGCCGGACGGCCAGCCCGACCGCCAGGCCCGCGAACAGCGTCAGGCCCAGCCAGTGGTTGGCGCTGAAGGCGCGAAAGCATCCGCCGCGCTCGCGGGCGCGAATCAGCGTGTAGTGCCAGGCCACTTGCGCCAGGGCCGCCGCCAGCGTCAGCGCTGTCACGGCGGGCGGCGCCGCCAGCGCCAGCGCCGCGCCCCAGATGGCCAGGTAGAGCAAGTAGAAAACCATGATGGCCGCCACGTCCCGCTGCCCCAGGGTGATGGCGGAGGTCTTGATGCCTATCTTCAGGTCATCGTCGCGGTCCACCATGGCGTATTCGGTGTCATACGCCAGCACCCAGCACAGGTTGCCCGCCATCAGCGCCCAGGCCAGCGGCGGCACCTGCCCTTGCGTGGCGGCATAGGCCATGGGAATGCCAAAGCCGAAGGCCACGCCCAGCACGGCCTGCGGCATGGCCACGAAACGCTTGGCGTAGGGGTAGGCCAGCGTGATGGCCAGCGCGCCGAAAGACCATCTGACCACGGCGGCGTTCGTCGTCAGCGCCAGCGCGAACGCCGCCAGCGCCAGCGCCGCGCCCACGGCCAGCGCCTCGCGTGCGCGCATGCGCCCGCTGGTCACGGGGCGCTGCGCCGTGCGCTTGACGTGCCGGTCAAACTCGCGGTCGGCCACGTCATTGACGCAGCAGCCCGCGCTGCGCATGAGGATGGTGCCCAGCGTGAACACCGCCAGCAGGTGCCAGCCCGGAAAGCCTCCCGCCGCCAGCCACAGCGCCCCGAGCGTGGGCCACAGCAGCAGCAGCCAGCCCGCAGGCCGGTTCCAGCGGATCAAGTCCAGATAAAGAGGCAGGCGGCGCAGCGCGGCAGGGGCGTTCATGGCAAGGGCGGGCGGGCAAGGGCGGGCAAAAGCATAGCGGCAAACGGCGGCGGCCAGGCAGGCCCGCCAGAGTCATGAAGCAATGGGCTTCATGATGCAGATTGAATTGGATATTCACCAATATCAGGCGGCGTGAATTTCATTTGCGGCGCCATTGCGCCGCCATGAGGAATTCGGCCTTGCTTTGGAAAATACCGCCCGGGCTGGCATTCTTTCTTCCGCCTGCTTGTTTTCCGCATGATCCGGCCGTTTCTTCCCGGCTGTCTTTTGCAGACGGACGCTCTCGGAAGCCCGGGAAAGATTTGCCGGATACGCTGAATGCGCCGCTTTGTTCAATGAACGCGCCGTCGATTATCTGCTTCATGAAACAAATGGAAATTCCGGCTGCCTTGACTGCGGTTTTCGAGGCGTTTTCGAGGCGATTTTGGCGGCGCGCGCCGCACCTGCGCGCAGATAAAATCCGCCGCTTTCTTTTGAAAAGGAGCGTTCCCATGTCTCACAAACGCTTGATGGCGCTGGCTGCCGTGGCGGCCCTGCTGGCTGGCTGCGGCGCCACGGCCCCGAAGGCCGCCTCTTCAACTGGCTCCGGGGCCGAGGCCCAGGCCCAGGCCCAGGCCAATTCCCCAGCCGTGGCCAAGGCAGACCTGGCGCCAGCCGCGCCGCTGGCGGGCAGCGGGCGCGACCCAAGCGACTGTCTGCCTTCGGCCGGGCAAACGTGGTCCAAGCTGCGCAAGGCCTGCGTGCAGGTGTTTGACGTGGCCGACATCCGCCTGACTGACCCTGACAACCCCGCGCTGGCCGTGTATGTGCTGTTTTCGCCCGACAAAAAAGTGGCCGAAATGTTTTCCGCCAGCTTTCCCGATGGCAGCGTGATGATGGCCGCCACGCGCGGCGGCAACAGCTATTTCGCCAACATGGGCCGCGTGCTGCTGCTCAAGGACAGCCAGAGCAAGGAAGGCTGGCGCATCGCCAAATAAGCGGCCTGCCAAGCTGCCTGCATGCCGGCCCGCCCGTTCTTCATGCCCGCCCGCCGCCGTGGCGGGCTTTCTTTTTTCGCCACCGCAACACCTTCACGCCATGTCCACACCCGCCTATGCCGAAAGCTCCATCCGCGTGCTCAAGGGGCTGGAGCCTGTCCGGCAGCGCCCCGGCATGTACACGCGCACCGACACGCCGCTGCACATCATTCAGGAAGTGATTGACAACGCCGCCGACGAGGCCCTGGCCGGCTTTTGCAAGCGCATCAAGCTCACGCTGCACGCCGACGGCTCGGTCAGCGTGGAAGACGACGGGCGCGGCATTCCTTTCGGCCTGCACCCGGAAGAAAACGCGCCCGTGGCCGAACTCGTGTTCACGCGCCTGCACGCGGGCGGCAAGTTCGACAAGGGCGCGGGCGGCGCTTACAGCTTTTCCGGCGGCCTGCACGGCGTGGGCGTGAGCGTGACCAACGCGCTGTCCACCCGGCTGGAGGCCACGATCTGGCGCGACGGACAAGTGGCGCACCTGGCTTTTGCGGGCGGCGACGTGGCCGAGCCGCTCACCGTGCGCCCCGCCCATGACGGCGGCGCAGCGGCGGGCGACCGCAAGCAAGGCACCACCGTGCGCGTGTGGCCCGACGCCCGCTACTTTGAAAGCGCCGCGCTGCCCCTGGCCGAACTCACGCACCTGCTGCGCAGCAAGGCGGTGCTGATGCCCGGCGTGAGCGTCACTTTCATCGACGAAAAGCGCGGCACGCGGCAAAGCTGGCAATACAAGGGCGGCCTGCGCGACTACCTGATGCAAACGCTGCCCGCCGACGCCGTGATTCCCGTGTTTGAAGGCGCGGGCCACGCCGGCCGCGACGACGGCAGCTTTGCCGAAGGCGAAGGCGCCGAATGGGCCGTGGCCTTTACCGAAGAAGGCCAGCCCGTGCGCGAAAGCTATGTGAACCTGATCCCCACCCCCGCTGGCGGCACGCACGACAGCGGCCTGCGCGACGGGCTGTTTCACGCCGTCAAGAACTTCATCGAACTGCACGCGCTGCTGCCCAAAGGCGTCAAGCTCATGCCCGAAGACGTGTTCGCCCGCGCCAGCTACGTGCTCTCGGCCAAGGTGCTCGACCCGCAGTTTCAGGGGCAAATCAAGGAGCGCCTGAACAGCCGCGACGCGCTGCGCCTGGTGTCCGGCTACGTGCGCCCCGCGCTGGAGCTGTGGCTCAACGCCCATGTGGAGCACGGCAAGCGCCTGGCCGAGCTGGCCATCCGCGCCGCGCAAACGCGCCAGCGCGCCAGCCAGAAAGTGGAAAAGCGCAAAGGCAGCGGCGTGGCCGTGCTGCCCGGCAAGCTCACCGACTGCGAAAGCCGCGACACCGCCCGCAACGAAATCTTTCTGGTCGAAGGCGACAGCGCCGGCGGCAGCGCCAAGATGGGCCGCGACAAGGAAACCCAGGCCATCCTGCCCTTGCGCGGCAAAGTGCTCAACACCTGGGAAGTGGAGCGCGACCTGCTGTTCAAAAACACCGAAATCCACGATATCGCCGTGGCGCTGGGCGTGGACCCGCACGGCGCGGGCGGCACCCCCGACCTCTCGGGCCTGCGCTACGGCAAAGTCTGCATCCTCTCTGACGCCGACGTGGACGGCTCGCACATCCAGGTGCTGCTGCTCACCCTGTTTTTCAGGCACTTTCCCGCGCTCATCCACGCGGGCCATGTGTTCGTGGCCCGCCCGCCGCTTTTCCGCATCGACGCGCCCGCGCGCGGCAAAAAGCCCGCCGCCAAGCTCTACGCGCTGGATCAGGCCGAACTGGACGCCACCCTCGACAAGCTGCGCAAGGAAGGCGTGCCCGAAGGCAAATGGACCATCAGCCGCTTCAAGGGCCTGGGCGAAATGAACGCCGAACAGCTCTGGGAAACCACCCTCAACCCCGACACCCGGCGCCTGATGCCCGTGCGCCTCGGCCCCCTGGGCGAAGCCGCCACCGCCGAGCACATGAACCGCCTGATGGGCAAAGGCGAAGCCGCCGCCCGCCGCGAGCTGATGGAGCGCCACGGCGACGCGGTGGAAGTGGACGTTTGAGAACCCGCCCCGCAACAAACGCCGAGGCTGTGAACGCCAAGGCGGGCGCGGCGGCCCCGGACGCAGGCGCTGAATGCGGCTGATGGATGCCCGGCCTGGCCCTCCCGGCCAGAAGACATCAGAAACAGGAGCAAATACAGGGGCATGAAAACGCCATCCTGCGCAGTTTCCACTAGGACATCTTGCTATTGATAGCGGAGCGAAATATTGCCCTGCGCCTTGGCGCAGGCGCTGGCGCGCCGCACAATCCGCCGCTTTTTACTTACACGCAGCCCGCAAGGCGGGCAAACAGGCTCTGAAATGGAGTGCGCCATGAGCGCCAGGCAACTCTCACGCGAATGGCTTCAGGGGCCTTCGCAAGGCAATCCCAGGAAACGGCAACGCATGCGCCAGCCGCTGGCGCTTTCAGCGGCCGCACCGCCGCCGCGCAACCACGTGGCGATGGCGCTGGCTGCGCGCAGCGCCTCGAACGCGGCAGGCAAGCACATACGCCAAAGCGGCGCGCAGCGCCGCGCCGACAAAGTGGCGCTGCAAAAGCTGCTGCGGCGGCAAGAAGATGCGTGACATGCCAGCAGCAGGGCCGGGCCTGTCCGGGAACCCAGGCCCGCTCAAACCGCAGCTGCCCATCGCGGCCAGGCCCTTACTCGTCGCCCAGCAGCAGGGCATCCAGGCTTTCGCAAATGCAGTGCAGCGCCAGTTGCTGCGCATGCAGCACGCTGGCGGCGTGAGCATGGGCGATGGCGATATGGGTATCGGCAGCCAGCAGCAAGCTGCCCAGGGCATCGGCGGCTTCGCCCTCGCCCGTCATGGCGATCACGGGCATTTCACGCTCGTGCGCGGCCTGCACGGCCAGGGCGAGGCTGGCGTGATCAGAGCTGGCCGGGTGGGCGAAAACCATCAGCGCGTCGCCGGGCTGGCCCAGGGCATGCACCTGGGCGGCCAGCGCGCCGACGCCTTCGCTGCGCTGCGCCAGGGCGGCGAAAGTGGCGGCCTCGGCCCCCAGGGCCAGGGCAGGCAGGGCGGGCCGCTCGCGCGCAAGGCCGCCCATGAGCAAGGCGGCGGCGTACTGCGCCAAAGCGGCGGCGGCAGCGCTGCCGCAGGTGAGCACTTTGCCGCCATTGGTCACGCATTCCAGCGCCGTTTGCGCGGCGGCGGCAATGGGCGCGCTCAAGGAACCGGCCCATTGGACAAGCAGCGCGGCGCTGCCGGTGAAATACTGCTGGATGCGTTGTTCAGACATGGCGGAAAGCGGAGCAAAAAGCAAAAAAGCGAGTCTGCCTCAGAGCGCCGCGCAGGCATTCCAAGCCTGCAAGACACCGCCTGATTCAGCTCTTGAATCCATAGCATGAGGTCCTAGTTGAATTTGCGCTGAACGGCATTTTTGCCGGCCAGATTTGCTCCTCTTTTTGAGTTGCCGGGCTTGCCCCCACGCTCATGGCGCGTGGAAAGCGGCCTGCAACCATTCGATGCGGCCGCCTTCGATAGCCACCACATCAAAGCGGCAAGGCGGCGGCGCGGCGTAGCGCCGCAGAAAGTGGCGCGCGGCCAGCGCCACGCGGCGCTGCTTGAGGGCGCCGACGCTGGCGGCCGCCCCGCCGTGGGCGCTGCCGCTGCGCTGGCGCACTTCAACGAAAACCAGCGTGCCGTCCGGCGTTTGCATGATCAGGTCAATTTCGCCGCCGCCGCGCCCGGGCGTCTCATAATTTCGCGCCACCAGCCGCAGACCGGCCGCCTGCAAGTGGGCCAGCGCCGCGTCTTCCGCCGCTGCACCGGCCTTGCGGGGGCTTGCGCCAGCGCGCGGCCGCGCCCTTGTCCATTGCCGCACCCATTGCTGCATTTGCCGCTGCATCTTTTGCCATAGCGCCGCGCGCGCCTTTTCGCCTTTGCCTGCCATGACCGCTTTCACGCCTTCGCTTGCCGCCCGCGCCCTGCATGCCGCCTTGCCTGCCGCGCAGGCCGCCGCCGGGGCGCAGCATTATCCGAAAGGGGCGCTGTACATGGCGGCCACGCCCATCGGCAACCTGGCCGATATCAGCTTGCGCGCGCTGCACGTGCTGGCGCTGGCCGATGCCATTGCCTGCGAAGACACGCGCCACACCCGCCAGTTGCTGGGCGCTTACGGCGTGGAGCCGCGCGCGCTGCTGGCCGTGCACCAGCACAACGAGGCCGAAGGCGCGCAAGCCGTCATCGCCCGCCTGGCGCGCGGCGAGCGCGTGGCTTTTGTCAGCGACGCGGGCACGCCCGCCGTGAGTGATCCCGGCGCGCGCCTGGCCGCTGCCGTGCGCGCCGCAGGCCATGCCATCGTGCCCCTGCCGGGCGCCAGCAGCGTGACGGCGGCCTTGAGCGTTGCGGGCGCCGCTGGCGGCGCTCAAGGCGATGACCGGGGCTTTGTCTTCGCCGGTTTCATGCCGGGCAAGGCCGCCGCGCGGCGCGAAGCCATCGAGGCCCTGGCCGCCGAGCCGCGCGCCGTTGTGCTGCTGGAAGCGCCGCACCGCATACAGGCGCTGGCCGGCGACCTGGCCGTGCTGGGCGCGCGCGCCGTGACGGTGGCGCGCGAGCTGACCAAGCAGTTTGAGCAAATCGCCACCTTGCCCGCGCAAGAGCTGCCCGCCTGGCTGGCCGCTGACGCGCAGCGCCAGCGCGGCGAGTTCGCCCTCGTGCTGCACCCCGCGCCGCACGCCCGCGCGCCGCGCGCCATTGACGAAGAACGCCTGCTGTGCCTGCTGATGGACGAGCTGCCGCTGAAAACCGCCGCCCGCCTGGCCGCCGAGGCCACCGGCGGCAGCCGCAACGCGCTGTACGCGCGCGGGCTGGAAATCAGGCAGGCCAAAGAAAAAGCCGCATGGCGGTAAACCATGCGGCCTGAAGCTTTGGTGCCGACTGCCGGGATCGAACTGGCGACCTACGCGTTACGAGTGCGTTGCTCTACCAACTGAGCTAAGTCGGCGAAAGCGCGGATTATAGCCAGGGCAAATATCGTGCGCGGCCCGCAGCGGCTGTTGCCTGCGCGCAAAGAAAGCCGGGGAATGAACGATGGTTTTGACAATTCCATTCATTTTGTAACCTCTTTCTGATACAAAGACCGGATGCCCATGACCAGGGCGCAGAGCCTGGCCTTCACATCTTGGCCCCGCGCCTTTGAACCGAATCGCAGATTGATGAAACCGTCTTTTCCGCTGCCCTGCCTGCTTTGCCGCGTGGCGCTGCCTGCCCTGGCGCTGGCCTGGAGCGCGCAGGCGCGGGCTGATTTGTGGATGCACGTGGACGCGGCGGGGGCCATTTATTTTTCGGCGGAGCCGCTGGGCACGCCGGGGCAGTTTCTGGTCAAGGGCGCGAGCATGGAGCGGCTGGCGCAGATCAAGGATGCAACGACGCGGCTGAAGGAGATCAACCGCCATGCGCCGCTGCCGCAGGGCATGGCGCGGCTGGAGACATCGCCGCGCTACCACGCGGTGCAGCCGCACTTGCGCGATGCGGCGCGCAAGTACGCGCTGGACTACGGGCTGCTCAAGGCGGTGGCGGCGGCGGAGTCGAGCTTCAACCCCGGCGCGGTCTCGCACGCCGGGGCGGTGGGGCTGATGCAGCTGATGCCCGCCACGGCGCGCCAGTACGGCGTGCAGGCCGATGGGCTGGCGGATCCGCGCACCAACATCGAGGCGGGCGCGCGCCACCTCAATTACCTGCTGCAAAAGTTTGAAGGGCGGCCCGCCCTGGCCATTGCCGCCTACAACGCGGGCGAGGGCGCGGTGCGCCGCGCGGGCAACCGCGTGCCGGACTACCGCGAGACGCAAGGCTATGTGCAGAAGGTGATGCACCTGTATGGCGCCTTCCGCCCGCAGGCGCCGGGGCAGGTCAGTCCGGCGATTGCGGCGGCGGAGCTGGGCGCGCCTTCCTGGCTGCGCGTGGCGCTGCCAGCGGCCAGCGGCGCGGACGGGCCAGGCCCGGCCAGCGATTCAGACGCGGCAGGCCGGGCGCAGGCTGACGCGCCCGCGTCGTAGCCCGCCGCCGGGCGCATCAGGGCGCGCGGCGCTTCATACTCGCGCCTTTTTGCCGCAGGCCGCCGCCGGGCTGCGGCGGCTGTTTTCCGGCTCCGGTTTCAGGCCCCCGATTGGCCTGAAGTCCCCGTGGAATGGGCGCGGGCAGCTATCAAAAAACGAGCGATTGCACAGCATGAGTGACGAAAACCTTTTCAGCGCGCAGACCGGCGCCGGCTGCGACGATGACGCCCCGGCGCTGGCGGCCTACGCGCAGCAGGCGTATCTGGAATACGCGCTGAGCGTGGTCAAGGGCCGCGCCCTGCCGGATGTGTGCGACGGGCAAAAGCCCGTGCAGCGCCGCATTCTCTACGCCATGGGCCGCATGGGGCTGGGTTTTGCGGGCGCCAACGCGGCCAGCGGGGCCAAGCCCGTGAAAAGCGCGCGCGTGGTGGGCGACGTGCTGGGCAAGTTCCACCCGCACGGCGACAGCGCCGCGTATGACGCGCTGGTGCGCATGGCGCAAGACTTTTCGCTGCGCTACCCGCTCATTGACGGGCAGGGCAACTTCGGCAGCCGCGATGGCGACGGCGCAGCCGCCATGCGCTACACCGAAGCGCGCCTGTCGCGCATCACGCAGCTGCTGCTGCAAGAAATAGACGAAGGCACGGTGGACTTCGCGCCCAACTACGACGGCAGCGCCGAAGAGCCGCGCCAGCTGCCCGCGCGCCTGCCCTTTGCGCTGCTCAATGGCGCCAGCGGCATTGCCGTGGGCCTGGCCTGCGAAATTCCCAGCCACAACCTGCGCGAAGTGGCCGATGCCTGCGTGGCGCTCATTGGCAACGAGGCCTTGAGCGACGAAGCGCTTTTTGCCCTCCTGCCCGGGCCTGACTACCCCGGCGGCGGGCAAATCATCAGCCCCGCCAGCGACATCGAAAACGCCTACCGCACCGGGCGCGGCAGCCTGAAAGTGCGTGCGCGCTGGAAGGTGGAAGAGCTGGCGCGCGGCCAGTGGCAGATGGTGGTGACCGAGCTGCCCCCCGGCGTTTCCACGCAGAAAGTGCTGGAAGAAATTGAAGAAATCACCAACCCCAAGGTGCGCGCGGGCAAAAAGGCCCTGACGCAAGAGCAAACGCAGCTCAAGGCCGCACTGCTGGCCGTGCTGGACGAAGTGCGCGACGAATCGGGCAAGCAAGCGCCCGTGCGCATCGTGCTCGCGCCCAAAAGCCGCGCCATCAGCCAGCAAGAGCTGGCGCAAACGCTGCTGGCGCACACCAGCCTGGAAACCTCGGCCCCCGTGAACCTGACAGTGGTGGGGCTGGACGGCAAGCCCGTGCAAAAGCCGCTGCGGCACATGCTCACCGAATGGATCGCCTTCCGCCAGGGCGCCATCACGCGCCGCAGCCAGCACCGGCTGCGCAAGGTGAGCGAGCGCATCCACATTCTGGAAGGGCGGCAAATCGTGCTGCTCAATATCGACGAAGTGATCGCCATCATCCGCGAAAGCGACGAACCGAAGGCCGCGCTCATCGCCCGCTTTGCCCTCACGCCGGCGCAAGCCGACGACATTCTGGACATCCGCCTGCGGCAACTGGCGCGGCTGGAAGCCATCCGCATCGAGCAGGAGCTGGCCCAGCTGCGCCAGCAGCAAGCCGCCTTGCAGGAAATTCTGGACAGCCCCGCCGCCTTGCGCCGCCTGATGGTCAGCGAAATCGAGGCCGACGCCCAAGAATTCGGCGACGCGCGCCGCACGCTCATTCACGCCGAGAAAAAAGCCGTGGCCGAGGTGAAAGTGGCTGATGAACCCGTCACCGTCATCATCAGCGCCCAAGGCTGGGCGCGCGCGCGGCAAGGGCACGGGCACGACGCGGCAGCCTTTGCCTTCAAGGCGGGCGACGGGCTGTATGCCGCCTTCGAGTGCCGCAGCGTCGATCACCTGCTCATCTTCGGCAGCGACGGGCGCGTTTACAGCGCCCCCGTCGCCAGCCTGCCCGGCGCGCGCGGCGACGGCCAGCCCGTCACCACGCTCATCGAGCTGCAAGCGGGCAGCCAGCCCGTGCACTACTTTGCCGGCCCGGCCAGCGCCACGCTGCTGCTTTGCGCCAGCAGCGGCCACGGCTTTCTGGCGCAGGTGGAGCACATGCTCTCGCGCCACAAAGGCGGCAAAAGCTTTATCACCCTGGCCGAAGGCGCCCGCATCTGCCGCCCGGCCCTCGTGCACACAGGCGAAGCGCCAGCAGGCGGGCAGGCATCAAGCGGGCAGACAACCGGCGCGGCGGACACGCACGTGGCCTGCGTTTCCACCGGCGGGCGGCTGCTCACCTTCGCGCTCGAAGAAATCAGGCTGATGGAAAAAGGCGGGCGCGGCCTGACCCTCATCGCCCTGGAAAAAGGCGACGCCCTGGCCGGCGCAGCCAGCTACGCGCGCGGCATCCGCGTCACCGGCACAGGGCGCGGCGGCAAAGCGCGCGAGGAAGTGCTGGAAATCCGCAGCCTGAACAACGCCCTGGCCGCCCGCGCGCGCAAGGGGCGCGACGGCCACTTCGGCTTCAAGCCGCAGCAGGTGCAAAGGGTGGCCTGAGCCGGGGGGCTCATGGCATCAGAAACAGGAGCAAATTCAAGGGGGTCAAAATGCCGCCTTGCGCACTTTCTACTAGGACATACAGCTATGAATAAAGGAGCGAAATAATGCCTTCCATCCCGGTCTGCACGCAACTTTGCGCTGGCCGCAAAGGCAAGGGGCGGGTTCCGGGCGCGCTCCGGCGCTCTGGTGCATGCGCTCACGCCCGCCCAGCCCGCCTGCAAAAGCGCCAACCGGCGGGCGGCCTGCGCAGCGGCTTCTGACGGCGGGCCGCCACGACGATTGCAGCGCCATGACGATTCTTCTGGCCCCCATGGAAGGCTTGCTCGATTGCACCCTGCGCGACGCGCTCACGCAAGTGGGCGGCGTGCAGCGCTGCGTGTCGGAATTCATCCGTGTGACCGACCAGCTGCTGCCGCTGCGCAGCTTCACGCGCGTGGCGCCGGAGCTGCTCAACGGCGGCTTCACGCCAGCGGGCGTGCCCTTGCGGCCGCAGCTTTTGGGTTCAGACCCGGCCTGCCTGGCTGAAAACGCCGCGCGCCTGGCGGCCATTTCCCCGCACGGGGTGGACTTGAACTTTGGCTGCCCGGCCAAAACGGTGAACCGCCATCGCGGCGGGGCCGTGCTGCTGGACGAGCCGCAGCTGCTGCACGCCATCACCGCCGCCGTGCGCCGCGCCGTGCCCGCGCACCTGCCCGTATCGGCCAAGATGCGGCTGGGCTACATGGACGATGCCCGCGCCATTGAATGCGCGCAGGCGCTGGCCGCAGGCGGCGCTGGCGAAATCGTGGTGCACGCCCGCACGCGCGCGCAGGGCTACCGCCCGCCCGCACACTGGGAACGCGTGGCCGACATCCGCGCCAGCGTGGCCGTGCCGGTGGTGGCCAATGGCGACATCCTCACGCCCGAAGACGCCGCCCGCTGCCGCGCCGTCACGGGCTGCCAGGCGCTGATGATCGGGCGCGGCATGGTCGCCAACCCGGGCCTGGCGCTGCAAATTGCAGGCGGCGGCGCGCTGCCCTGGGCGGCGCTGCCGCCGCTGCTGCGGCGCTTCTGGCGCGATGTGTGCCAGCGCGTGCAGCCGCGCCACCGCGCCGGGCGGCTCAAGCAGTGGCTGCACGCCTTGCAGGCGCGCTATCCGCAAGCGGCCGCCGCCTTTGGCGACTTGCGCCGCATGACCGAAACCGCGCCCATCACCGCCTATCTCGAACAGCTTTGACGCCGCTTTTGATTCTTCACTTCAACCCAAGGACTTCTCATGGCCGCCAGCTTGCTTGCCCTGCTTGACGACATTGCCTCCGTGCTGGATGACGTGGCCCTCATGACCAAGGTGGCCGCCCGCAAAAGCGCCGCCGCCGCCGATGACGTGGCCGTGCTCACCAAACTTTCCGCGCAAAAAACAGCGGGCGTGCTGGGCGATGACCTGGCGCTCAACGCCCAGCAGGTGGCGGGCGTGCGGGCCGACCGCGAGCTGCCCGTGGTCTGGGGCGTGGCCAAAGGCTCGCTCGTGAACAAAGCCATTTTGGTGCCCGCCGCGCTGGCCATCAGCGCGCTGGCGCCGTGGCTGGTCACGCCGCTGCTCATGGCCGGCGGCGCTTTTTTGTGCTTTGAAGGCGCCGAAAAGCTCGCGCACCGCTTTCTGGGCGGGCATGAAAAAGAGCATGAAGCCGCGCCCGGTGCAGACGCGCGCGCTGAAACCGATCTGGCCGCGCTGGAAAAAGCCAAAGTCAAAGGCGCCGTGCGCACCGATTTCGTGCTCTCTGCCGAAATCATCGCCATCACCCTGGGCAATGTCACAGGCCAGCCGCTGCCCACGCAGCTGGCCGTGCTGGCGGGCGTCGCCCTCATCATGACGGCGGGCGTGTATGGCCTGGTGGCCGCCATCGTCAAGCTCGACGACGCGGGCCTGTTTCTCAGCCAGCGCGCCAGCCGCGCCGCGCAGGCGGCGGGCCGCGCCATCTTGCGCCTGGCCCCGTGGCTGATGAAGCTGCTCACGGTGGCCGGCACCGCCGCCATGTTTCTGGTCGGCGGCGGCATCCTCGTTCACGGCGTGCCCGCGCTGCACCACCTAGCCCACGGCTGGCAGGCAGCGGGCGGCCTGACCGGCGCGCTGCTGCCGCTGCTGCTGGACGCAGGCGCGGGCCTGGCTACCGGGGCCTTGCTGGTGGCAGCCATGCACCTGCTGCACAAGGCGCGGCAATAAAAAGGGGGCTGAAAAGCCCCTTTTTCCCTTGTCTCCTTGTCCGTTCACGCCCGCCCGGTCTGTGCGCCGAGAGCCTGTTCAAAGCCCGGGCGCGAAAAGCACAAACCCGGGTAGTGCTGGGCCTTGCCGCCCCTGATCCAGGTAAACAACGCTGTCAAGCGGCAGCAATTCTTGATTTATCCATTTTCCAACAACTCCTTGTGTTGCCTCAAAAAACGCCTGCCATACCAATCCTCCAGCGATTTTCCTTCTTGTTTCCGGTATTTTTCAGGGTATCTGAATTTGTAATACGCCAACAGAAAATAAGGAAATCCTACGAAGATAACGGCGGCAATGGATCCGGCATTGATGATGAGCCACGCCAATAAAAATCCAAAAGCTTGTATTGATGCTGACAGTTCCAGCGAAGAGCTTCCTAACATCAGTTTGATCATGATCCCCACACCTAGAATCCCCATTCCATACACAGCCATGAGGCCGGCAACTTTATCCTGCAGAGCGGGCGTTGCGGCTTCATGATACAAAAGCCTTCTCAGATACTTCAGTTTCACAACAAGCATCCAGGCAGCCAGAAATATCATGAAAGCATAAATAGCTCCAACCCAAAAGAATGACAGGGCAGGCAAAAGAAAATCAGTGAACAGCAGATCCAGCTCCAACAAGAACCAGATCATTGCCGTAAAAATATGAAAATGATAGCGATAAGGCAATATATAGTTTCGTTTTATTGCCTTCCCGGCCAGCACCAGCAACAGCCAAAGAAACAGACCAATCAGAAAGACTTCGGCCGTCAGGAAACTTTTCTCATATATAGGGACCCTCAATTCCTCGGCATCGTTATGGAGCATGACGGAAATAACGAACACCGCAAAATTGAGTCCTATGACAAAGACTGCCGCCAATATAAAACTATAGAGCTTGAACCTCAGAGAAGAGCTTCCCTTGTCAAAATGCTTGGCCGTTTTGAGATGCTGCGCGTCCTGCAATTTCCGGAATTCATCATTCTCCAGATTCAAACTCTCTTCAAAGCTGGCTTGAAATACCGATTTTTTTATCATTGCTTATGATATAAATCCCTGTGCCTTTCCAATGCCGCCAAAAACGCTGGAAACGGTATTTGTTACTCCTTGGATACCCCTGCCAATTTTGCTCATGATATTTTTTGTTCCTTGAACGGGATCATCAAAGAATTTAGGCTCCACAAACTTGATGCCTTGAACAATAAGGCCCACTCCTGCTCCAATACATGCCCCCGGAACACCTCCAATGGCGGATCCAATAGTAGCTCCTTCCAACGGACCTACGCTGGCTATTGCAGAAAGCGCTCCTTTACCAACAGCCTTACCGATATCACCTGTTTCGCAATATTCAGCGACACCGCTTGAAACAGCTGTGATACCAAGCTCGGCAAAGGTTAAGACCGTGGCAGCTTTTGCGGCAAATTTACCGACCGCTTTTCCTAATGACCCTACCAGCTCCCCGCCTTTGGTCACGAAGTCAGACAGTGGCTTGATACCAGCAACTTTTTCCAGAATGGCTTTGGCGCCCGCCTCGAAAGGACTGGCGAAATTCCCGATCCGTTTGAAACCATTAAAGACTTTCTCCCCGAACTTTCGTTGCAATAAAATGAAAGCAGAACATAACAGCAGGCGTGCGCCATCGCAGGAGATGCAATCCAGAGCGCGGGGATATTATATGCACTCCGACAGTTTATTAATCAAATAATATCTATCACTATTGGAAAGGCTGTAATGATTAATGGCTCCATTTATCAGGGCGCCCTGTTTTTTGCAGTCATATTTCTTAATATAGGAGAATGCTTTTTGCACATCATTCACCTTATATTTCCTGTCGGCGTGAATTTCAAATAGGTTTTCATCTGCCGCAGGGTATATCAAATACGGTATTTCCTCGTACTGAATGATCGCGCGATGAATATCGCCATTTTTCCACGAAACAGTGGCCTCGTCCATTTTGATGCTATAAAAGATTCTCGCGCATATGTATGAAGCCAGGCTGATTGCGATAAAGATACATATAATAAATAGTATTTTCTTCATTTTATGACCTTGAGTATGTTTCCATCTCCATATCTAGCTCCATCATTCAGAAGATTGATCATGTCATTAAACTGGTCTTGGCAACGCGGATGAACCGTGATGCATCCGTGGGATACATGTCCAATATGCAAGTTCGCTCCCCCTCTGATAAGGCCCATACGATAGCGAAAGGAATCGACCTTGCTCCATCCAACGGGCTGCAATGCATACCATCCCTCATGACCCGGCTTGGTATTCGGCTTCATCGTAAATAATCCCGGCCAAATTGGCCCGTGATCTTTTACATGAACGGAGTCAGGATTGTTTTTATGGTCGCCGCGACCAGAATGAATGCAGCCCGGATCAATGCTTTTTCTTAAATTTGGAGTATTGGGATTATTTGATGTGCAAGCGAACGTTTGCAGAGTAATCGAGTAATGGCAGTTCGCTGCTTTGCTTGCGCTGCCGGCTATCGATTCTGCGGCCTTCGCAGAAAAACCATAATAATCTCCAAACTGATCAGTATGATTATCGTTGGCCTTGGTTCGAGCATCTGTTGATTGGGCGCTGTTTTTTCCCTCACGCTTTCCTTCCTGCAAAAGGGAGTATGGATGTGCGCCAGGCAAGTCACGCAAATTCGTTACGGCGCCCGCCCGAGTCGTTTCCGGGCGATTTGCCTGGCTGTTGTTTGCCTGTGGCGTTTCGACGGCTTCAACTTCTGTGGCTGCGCCGGAAACGTTTGCCTTATCCGACGCAGTCTGTTGCGCATAGGCAGCGAAGGAAGGACCCACACGACTTGAGATGGATGCCATGATGCATCTCCTTAGGCAGAGGTGCAAAAAATGGAATGTAGCCCTGCACCCGACAAGCTGCATTGCGACTGTAGGACATTGTTTTCATCATGCACAGCTAGGATCGTTACTAGGCGCCTTTTCTAGATATAAGGGTATCTATCTATACAACGAAAGTCTACTTTCCCTGATCCGCCCGATTCTCTTGGGCTGCACGGCTGGCTCAGTCCGGGTAGCGCACTATCGTGACCTCTGCGGCAGACTCAATGTCTTTGAATGCCGACAGCATCACGCGCAGCGATCCTTCTGCGCCAAAACCGCCGGTGCTGGCGCCAATCAGCGGAAACGCCACGCTGGCAAATCCGTGCTCATTGACCAGCCGCATGGCCGAATGCACCGACTGGCCAATGGACGCCTCGCTCGCGCGCCACCACAGGCTGATGCCCGCCACATGAATCAGCGCCTTGCACGGCAGCCGCCCCGCGCCCGTGAGCACCGCCCCGCCCAAGGGAATCGGCCCCATGCGCCCCAGCTCGCGAAAAGGCGCGCAGCCCGCCCGCCGCCGAATGGCCCCGGAAACGCCCTGCGGCAGCAGCAGCCACCAGGGGATGATGTTGCGGTTCCAGGCATTGACCAGCACCTGCGCGGGCTGATCCAGCAAATCACCATGAACGATGCGGGGCGTCATGAACTGCGGGCGTGGCGGAGTTGAACGGGCTGGCAAGTATGTCGCGCGGGGCCGCCGCACTGCATGGCAGACAGCCTTCATGGCGGCCCGCCCGCTCCGCAGGCCGGAATGGATGCGGATGGCGCAGGCGGGTGAGATGGCTTGCTGGGCCGCTCCTTCCGCCAGGCATCATTTAAAAACAGGAGCAAATCAAGAGCGATAAAAATGCCCGTTGCGCTTTCTGCACTAGGACCTCACGCTATGGATAGAGGAGCGAATTCAGGGGCGCTCCATCCATCCTGAAAAGCGGTATGCAGCCCGCCTGCGGGCGAAAGCGCGGGCTTGGGCGGCGGGCGGGGTCACTTGGGCAGCCGCGCCAGTTGCTCTTGCAGGCGCGCCAGCGTGGCGCCAAAGGTGGCGGCGCGGTTTTTTTCCTGCTCGATGACGGCGGGCGGCGCTTTGGCGACAAAGGCTTCGTTGCCGAGCTTGGCCTGCGTTTTGGCGATTTCGCCTTCGATGCGGGCAATTTCCTTGCCCAGCCGGGCGCGTTCGGCGGCCGCGTCAATTTCAAGGTGCAGCGCCAGGCGCGCGCCGCCGGCCACGGCCACGGGGGCGGCCTGGGCGGCGGCCTGCCAGGCGGGCGTGTCGTCAAACACTTTCACTTCGCTGAGCTTGGCCAGGGCCTGAAGGGCGGGGGCGGCGGCGCGCAGGCTGGCGGCGGCTTCGGGCGTGTCCGCCACGGCATACAGGGGCAGGCGCTGGGCGGGGGAGACCTGCATTTCGCCGCGCAGGGCGCGGCAGGCGTCCACCCACTCCTTCAGGCGGGCCACTTCGGCTTCGGCGGCTTCGTCGATGTGTTCAGGCTGCGCTTGCGGGTAGGGCGCGCAGGCGATGCTCTGGCCTGGCTGAACGGCCTGGCCCGCCAGCGGGGCCACGGTTTGCCAGAGTTCTTCGGTGATGAAGGGAATGACGGGGTGCGCCAGGCGCAGCACGGCTTCAAGCACGCGCAGCAGCGTGCGGCGCGTGGCGCGCTGCTGTTCGGGCGCGCCGGTCTGGATTTGCACTTTGGCGATTTCCAGATACCAGTCGCAGAACTCGTTCCACACAAAGTCGTAAATGGCGGCGGCCACGTTGTCGAGCCGGTAGTCGGCAAAGCCTTGCGCGGCGGCGGCTTCGGCTTTTTGCAGGCGGCTGACGATCCAGCGGTCAGCGGCGCAGCGGTGGCGGGCGCTGCTTTCATCGCCGCAGTCGTGGCCTTCGCAGTTCATGAGCACAAAGCGCGTGGCGTTCCAGAGCTTGTTGCAGAAGTTGCGGTAGCCCTCGCAGCGCTTGCTGTCGAAGTTGATGCTGCGGCCAAGACTGGCCAGTGCGGCGAAGGTAAAGCGCAGCGCGTCGGCCCCGTAGGCTGGGATGCCGTCCGGAAACTCTTTGCGCGTGGCTTTTTCTACTTGCGGCGCGGTTTCGGGCTTGCGCAGGCCGGTGGTGCGCTTTTTGAGCAGGGGTTCGAGCGCAATGCCGTCGATCAAATCAACCGGATCAAGCACATTGCCTTCGCTCTTGCTCATTTTTTTGCCCTGCGCGTCGCGCACGAGGCCGTGGATGTAGACGTCGCGGAAGGGCACGCGGCCAGTGAAGTGGCAGCTCATCATGATCATGCGCGCCACCCAGAAGAAGATGATGTCGTAGCCCGTCACCAGCACGCTGCTGGGCAGATACAGGTTGTAGTCGCTGGTGGCCTCTTCACCCTGCCGGGGCCAGCCCAGCGTGCTGAAGGGCACCAGGGCGGAGGAATACCAGGTGTCAAGCACATCGGGGTCGCGCTCCAGCGCGCCTTCATAGCCTGCCGCGCTGGCCCGGGCGCGGGCCTCTTGCTCGCTGCGGGCCACGAACACGCGCCCGTCTTCGCCATACCAGGCCGGAATCTGGTGCCCCCACCAGAGCTGGCGGCTGATGCACCAGTCCTGAATGTTGCCCATCCACTGGTTGTAGGTGTTGACCCATTGCCCGGGCACAAAGCGCACCTGCCCGCTTTGCACGGCATCAATCGCTTTTTGCGCGATGGATTTCGTCTCGCCCTCGCCCACTTTGCTCATGGCGACGAACCATTGGTCGGTCAGCATCGGCTCCACCACCTGGCCCGTGCGGGCGCAAATGGGCAGCATGTATTTGTGTGGCTTGATGTCGATGACATAACCGCCCGCCTGCAAATCGGCCAGGAACTTCTTGCGCGCCTCGTAGCGGTCCAGCCCCTGGTAGGGCGCGGGGCCGTTTTCATTGATGCGCGCCTCAGGCGTGAAGATGGTGACGAGCGGCAAGTGATGCCGCTGGGCGCAGGCGTAGTCGTTGAAGTCGTGCGCGCCGGTGATCTTCACGCAGCCGGAGCCGAATTCGCGATCGACGAAGTCGTCGGCAATGATGGGAATGTTGCGGTTGTTCAGCGGCAGCTCCACCCACTTGCCCACCAGGTGGCGGTAGCGCTCGTCTTCGGGGTGCACGGCCAGCGCGCCGTCGGCCATCATGGTTTCGGGGCGCGTGGTGGCAATGGTCATGCCGCGCTCCAGCTTGCCGTCAATCATTTGCGGGCCGTCCACGAAGGGATAGCAGATGTAGTGCATCTTGCCGTCGGACTCCACGCTTTCCACTTCCAGATCGCTCACCGCGCTTTTGAGCGCCGGGTCCCAGTTCACCAGGCGCTTGCCCCGGTAAATCAGGCCCTGCTCATACAGGCGCACGAAGGTTTCGGTCACCACTTCCGACAGGCGCTCGTCCATCGTGAAGTACTCGCGGCTCCAGTCCACGCTGTCGCCCATGCGGCGCATTTGCTGCGCGATGGTGTTGCCCGATTGCTCTTTCCACTCCCACACCTTGGCGACGAAGTTCTTGCGTGCCTCGGGCGGCGTAGCGCCCATGTCGTAGCGGCTGATGCCCTGCGCCTGCAACTGACGCTCCACCACGATTTGCGTGGCAATGCCCGCGTGATCGGCGCCCGGAATCCAGACCGTGTTGAAGCCCCGCATGCGGTGATAGCGCGTGAGGCTGTCCATGATGGTCTGGTTGAAGGCATGGCCCATGTGCAGCGTGCCCGTCACATTGGGCGGCGGCAGCTGGATGGAAAAGTTCTCGCCCCGGGCCGCCGCCTCGGCGCTGGGCGCGCCCGTGCCGCGAAAGCCCGCGCGGCCCAGCCCCATCGCTTCCCACTGCGGCCCCCAGCGGGATTCGATGGCGGCAGGCTCAAATGACTTGGAAAGGCGGGCGAGGCCGGGCTGTTGGGATTGGTTCGGCGTGGCGGTCATGGCAAAGCGTTTTGAACGGAGCGTTCTGGAAAAGCAGGGCGGCGGAAAAAGCGCGGGATTCTAGAAGTTCGCCTCTTTGGCGCGCGGCCCGCAGCCGCTGGCGCAGCAGGCCGCGCTGCCGCATTGGCCCGGCACGCAGTGCGAGAATGCCGCCCCAAATGACCACCGCTTATTCAACACTGGCGCTTGCCGAGCCGCTCAAGCGCGCCGTGGCCGAGATGGGCTACGAAAACATGACCCCCATCCAGGCGCAAGCCATTCCCGTGGTGCTGGCCGGGCAAGACGTGATGGGCGCGGCTCAAACCGGCACGGGCAAAACGGCGGCCTTCTCGCTGCCGCTGCTGCAAAGGCTGCTCAAGCACGAAAACACCTCCGCCTCGCCCGCGCGCCACCCCGTGCGCGCGCTGGTGCTGCTGCCCACGCGCGAGCTGGCCGACCAGGTGGCGCAGCAAATTGCCCTGTATGCCAAATACACGCACTTGCGCAGCGCCGTCGTCTTTGGCGGCGTGGACATGAAGCCGCAAACCGCCGAGCTGAAAAAAGGCGTTGAAGTGCTGGTGGCCACGCCGGGCCGCCTGCTCGATCACATCGAAGCCAAAAACGCCGTGCTCGGCCAGGTGGAATACGTGGTGCTGGACGAGGCCGACCGCATGCTGGACATCGGCTTTCTGCCCGACTTGCAGCGCATCCTCAGCCACCTGCCCAAAAGCCGCACCACGCTGCTGTTTTCGGCCACCTTCTCGCCTGAAATCCGGCGGCTGGCCGAAAGCTACCTGCACCAGCCCGTCGCCATTGAAGCGGCCCGCCCCAACGAAACGGCGGCCACGGTCGAGCAGCTTTTTTTCAGCGTGGACGGCGACGACAAGCGCCGCGCCGTGCGCCACATTCTCAAAGAGCGCGATTTGCGCCAGGCCTTCATCTTCACCAACAGCAAGCTGGGCTGCGCGCGCCTGACGCGCGCGCTGGAGCGCGACGGCCTGCGCTGCGCTGCCCTGCACGGCGACAAAAGCCAGGACGAGCGCCTGAAGGCGCTGGAGGCCTTCAAGGCCGGAGAAGTCGATTTGCTGGTCTGCACCGACGTGGCCGCGCGCGGGCTGGACATCAAGGACGTGCCCGCCGTCTTCAATTACGACGTGCCTTTCAACGCCGAAGACTATGTGCACCGCATTGGCCGCACGGGCCGCGCGGGCGCTTCGGGGCTGGCCGTCACGCTGGTGGCCCCAGGCGACGCGCGGCTGGTGGCCGAGGTGGAAAAGCTCATCAAGAAAAAAGCGCAAGTGCAGCCGCTGGCACTGCCCGGCGGCGAGCGGCGGGAAGGGCGCGAAGACCGTGGGCGGCGCGATTTCCGCGACCGCAGGGACGGCCGTTCAGCCGGCCGCTCTGATGCCAGCGCGCGCGACAGCGTCTATGCCACGCGCCAGTTGCCAGGCCAGCCGCCAGACCCCTTTTTCGACCAGCCCTACGAGCCTGCCGCGCAGGGCGAAGCCGCCGAATTGCCCGCCTGGGAAAAAGCCGCCCGCAGCGCCCCGGCCATCGCCCGGCCCGGCCTGCTCTCGCCCAACATCAAGCCCCGGCGGCAGGTGGCGGCGCTGTTCAAGCCCCGCGCGCAGGAGCCGGGCGAGGCGGACGCTGCGCCAAGCCAGACGCCGGACGGGCAGCCCGGCTGAACCGCAGCCAGGCCGCTTGCGAAAAAAGCGGGCCGCGCGGCCCGCTTTTTGCTTGCGCCCGCAGCGCGCGGCAACGGGGAGCCGGTCTCCAGTCGCGCCTCTGCGCCTCTTTTTGAATTGAAGAAAGAGGAGCAAATACAAGGCGCGGAAAAAGGCATCTGCGCAGTTTCCACTAGGACATCGCGCTATCAAACAAGGAGCGAAATAAGGCAAAGGAATGAAAGCGGGCGAAATGGCGGCGCCCGCGCCCGCCGTCATGCCGCAGGCAGCGCAGGCACGTCAAAGCCCTGCGGCGGCAGCCCTTGCTGCTGGCGCTGGCACATGGTCAGCAGCGCCTGCTCCAGATGGCGCGTCAAGCGCGCGGTGTCAAACAGCGCGCTGGCGCGGCCCTGCTGGTTCAGGCGCTGGCGCAAGGCGGCCAGCTCCTGCGCATGCGTGGCCAGGCGCAAGGCCAGGGCCTCGTATTCATCGGCCGTTTGCGTGACGAGTTCGGGCAGGCCCACGGCGTGCAGCAGGCTGGCGGCCATGCGGCCTGCGAAGCTGCGGCCCGTTTGCGTGAGCACGGGCAAGCCAGCCCAGAGGGCATCGCTGGCAGTCGTGCCGGCATTGAAAGGCAGGGTGTCCAAAAACAGGTCGGCCAGGCGGTAGCGGGCCAGGTAGTCAGGGTAGTCGCAGCGCTCGGCAAAGACGAGCCGATCCGCAGCGATACCGCGCCGCGCGGCCTGCTCGCGCAAATTGGCGCGGGCATATTCGCCGTCATTGACAAGCCAGAGCACGCTGCCGGGCACGGCGTGCAGCAAGCGCATCCAGATGTCGAACATGCCCGGCAGAATTTTGTAGGTGTTGTTGTGGCAGCAAAAGACGAAGCCGCTCGCCGGCAAGCCCTGGCTGGCGCGCGTAGGCGTGACAGGGCTGATGACACGCTGGCTGTCATTGGGCTGGAAGGTGTCGGGCAAGCGCACGACGCATTCGCTGAATTCGCCTTCGCTGCCGGGCGGGGCCACGTGGCGGTCGGCCAGGATGTAGTCGATTTCATCCATGCCGCTGGTGCCGGGAAAGCCCAGCCAGGCCACTTGCAGCGGCGCAGGGCGCAGCAGCGGCACGCCCGCCTGGCCGTCGCCCGTGGCGCCCATGAGGTCGATCAGCACATCCAGCCGCAGCGCGCGAATGCGATTGGCGGCCTCCTCGGGCGTGCAGCGGCCCAGGGCGACGTATTCGTCAAAGGCGGCCAGCACGCGCTGGCGCATGGGCGTGTCAGATACGGCTTTGGCGCTGGCGTCGATGCCGATGACGCGAAAGGCGCTGCGATCGTGCGCCTCGAACACGCCCGCCAGCAGGTAGGAAACGGCGTGATCGCGCAAATCGCCCGAGAGATAACCCACCCGCAAAGGGCGCCCTGCGGCGGGAGCTTCTGGCGCGGGGCGCGCGGGCAGCGGACGGGGCAGCTTGGCGCGCTCGGCCGCCACGCAGGCGCGCGCGCTGCGCAGCAAATCGGCGCCCGTGGCGCCCGGATGCGCCAGCATGGGAAAAGCCATGCTGTAGGCGTTGTGCTCATCCAGCTGCGCCAGAACGCGCGCCCAGAGCGCGGGCAGATCGTCCCAGCGGGCCTGCTTTTGCCTGTAGCGCATTAGCTCCGCCAGAAAGGGCGGCTTGTCATCCAGCGCCACGCCTTTTTCCAGGCAGTCCAGCGCCTGTTCGTCTTCGCCCAGCTTGAACAGCGCGCGCGAGCGGCCCACCCACGCGTCCGCGTTGCCCGGATCGCACTGGCAAGCCTGTTCGTAGCTGGCGGCAGCGGGCTGCGGCTGATCCAGCGCCATTTCGGCATTGCCACGGCTGACCCACAGGCCGCTGTGCCGTGGCGCCACGGCCAGGCCGCGCCGGGCACAGGCCAGGGTGTTCTCGAACTGCCGCCCGTCTTCCAGCGCCGCCGCCAGCGCGTGCCAGTGAAGGGCGTCGGCAGGCGCCAGCCGCGCGGCCTGTTGCAGGCTTTGCACCGCCTCGGGCAGACGCCGCAGATCGCGCAGCGTATTGCCGCGCAGCAGCCAGGCGGCAGGCTGCGCCGGATTGAGCGAGAGGGCGCGGTCGGCGCTGGCCAGCGCTTCCTCCAGCCGCTGGGCGGCATGCAGCGCGCGGCCCCGGTCGCACCACAGGGCGGCATCCGCCGGAGCCAGCGCCACGGCGGCGTCAAAGTGGCTGATGGCCTGCTGCACGCGCCCCTGCTGGCTACAGGCCACGCCCAGCATGGCCCAAGTGCGAGCGTCTTTCCCGTTGAGCGCGGCCGATTGCTCCAGGGCGCTGACCGCGTCGGGCCATTGACTGGACATGAGGTGCATCAGGCCCAGCATCTGCCAGGCCAGCGCGTCGCCCGGTTGCGCTTGCAGGTGCTGGCGCAGCAGCTGCGCGGCCTGCGGCAGGCGGCCCTGGCTGGCCAGGCGCGAAGCTTCCTGCAGGGCGGCGGCGCTTGCGGGCTTATTCATCCAGCTCGCTGTCTTCGTGCTCGTCCTGCTCGGTCACGCGCCCGGCCAGGGCGGGCCTGAGCGCCTGCACGCCCGTCAGGAAGTCATCCAGCGGCTGCGCGGGAGCCAGCCGCCAGGAGGGCGGATACAGGTGCGACAGATAGAGCGTGCCCTGCCCCAGCCGCTTGTGCGACTGCCACTGCAAGCCCAGTTGCAGGCCCAGGGCCGCCAGCAGCAGGCAGGCCATGCCGCCCGCCAGCAGACGGCGCGACAGCGGCGTGGCCGCGCACAGGTGCCGCCACACGGTGGCCGCCAGCACGGCATAGGCCAGGCTGCGGTCAAAGCGCGCCAGCGCAGGCCACGAAAAGGCAAAGGCGCCTGCGTGCAGCGCAGCCCCGATGCCGCCAAAAGCCAGCAGCCCCAGAGCCGCAATGCGCAGATGGCGGCCAAACATGGCAAAGCCCGCGAAGAGCTTGCTGGCCATCATCCACAGCAGCACCCACGCCAGCAGCGGCAGAAAGACGCCCAGGCTTTCCGACAGGATGCGGCCCGCGACATTGCCCGCCGTGTTCATGCGCAGCAGCGTTTCAACCGCCACCCAGCCCAGCAGCGCGGCCACGGCCAGCACCGTGACGGCCAGGCCCCGCCGCGATGCGGGCCGCCAGGGCTGGGGCGGGGGCGGCTCGGCGCTGGCCAGCCGCAGCATGAGCTGGGTGCGGCCCACGGCCAGCGCCGCGCCCGGCTCCCAGATGAAGGACTGCCCGCCGCGCATGTGGCGGCGGCCCAGCCAGACGCCATTGACGCGGTCCAGCACCCGCACGTGCACGCGGCCCGCTTCGTCCACGCCCAGGCGCAGATGTTCGGCAGCCAGCGCCGGATCGGTCAGCACGGCATCGGCATGGACGGCGCGGCCCAGCGTGCAGGGCCAGCGCATGATGGGCACAGCCTGCGCCAGATGGCGGCCGCGCTCGCTGACTTCCAGCACGGCCAGCGCGCGGGCAGCCGGCGCAGCTTTGGGCAGCGGCGGCAGGCCGGGCGATGTGTCCTGCGGCAGATCGCGCGACAGAACGGGTTCCACAGGCGCGGCGGCGGTCATGGCGCGGCCCCCTCTTGCGCGCTGGCCTGGGCATCGGCCTGCCAGGCAAAGCCATCCAGAAAGTGGCGCGACAGCAGCAAGGCGTTGTCAAAGGACAGGCCGGCGGCATCCATGCGCCCCAGCACGCTGCTTTTGGGCTGATTGACGCTGGCAACCAGCACGGTGAGGTCATACAGCCCCGTCAGCTTGCGGTAGGCGCGCATGCACAGCACCACGCGGGCGGGCATGCCCTTGAGCTGAACGAAGTCCTGCCGGCATTCGGCCGCACTGCGGCGGGCGTCGCCGTTTTGCGGCAGCGGTTCATTGGCGAAGCTGGCCGAATACTGATAGGCGAAGGCCAGCTCGCGTATGCGCGGCGCGTCGTACGCCTCGTAGCGCAGCTGGATGCCGCCCACCTCTCCGGTATCGCCCGTGAACACGCTGCTGTCTATGCGGCATTCGCTGCGCTCGTACGTGAACAGGGCGCGCGGCTCGTGCTCCTGCCCATTGCCCCAGCAGCGCGACAGGCTTTCGGCGGGCAGCGGCACGGTGTAGCGGCCGTAGCGCTCGCTGCGCGCCGTGGAGGCCATGAGGCGCTCCATCAGCGTCTGCTGGTGCTCCAGCAGCTGGCGCGCCATTTCCTCATGGGCCGCGCCCTGCATGGGAGCGGCCTGGCGCGCCTTGTCCAGCAAGGCGCGCGCGAACTCGGCGGGCACGAGAAAGCTCACCTGCTCGGCGTCCAGCCGCTTGGCCACGTTCACGCCAATCACGCGGCCGCGCGCGTCCAGCGCCGGGCCGCCGCTCATGCCGGGGTTGAGCGCGCCGCCAAAGAAGATGCGCGGATAAAAGCTGCGCTGCACCAGCCCGTTGTAATTGCCCTCGGTGATGGCAAAACCCACATCCAGCGGGTTGCCCAGCGAATAGATGCGTTCGCCCTGCTCCAGCGGCTCGCCTTGCGGGCGCAGCTGCAAGGCAGGCACGGGGTCGGCGGGCGGCTGCACGGGGCGCAGCACGGCCAGATCATGCAGCACATCAAAAGCCAGCAAGGCCACTTCGGCTTCCTGGCCATTCACGTTCACGCTCACGCCCCGGTGGCTGTCCGGCTCCAGCGCCAGATCGCTGATGACGTGGAAATTGGTCAGGATCAGCCCCGACGCATCCACATACGAGCCGGAGCCAATGCTGCTTTGCGTGCGGGTGGCGCGCCGCAGCGAGCGGATTTGCACCAGCTTGTCGCGCGCGGCGCGGTAAATCTGCTGCGCGTCGGGCGAAGGCGGCTGCAAAACGCCTGGCGGCTGGCTGGCGCTCTCCTGCGCTTGCGGCGCGCCTGATTCGCCTGATTCGCCTGGCTGCGGCTGCGCGGCAATGGGCGCGAAGCGAACGGGCGCTTCTTCGCCCTCGTCCAGAGCCGCTGGCAAAGCCTGTTGCGGCTCCGGCGGCGCTTCTGCCTGAAAGGATTCCTGATGCGCCGCCTGCGGCTCAGGCACGGGCTGCGCCAGCGCCACGCCAGCCAGCAGCCCTGCCGCCGCGCCCGCGCACCAGCGGCGCAGACAGCGCGAGAAAGTGTGTATGAATGTGAACATGACAATGGCGCGCGATTGTGGCACGGCGCTTTCAGCGCTCAAGACCGTTCCAAGGCGCTTGCAGGCATTCAAAAGATTCAGCGTTGCCCTTCATGGACCCAATCACCATGAAAAAGCCCGCCGACGCGGGCTTTTGGCTTGCCTTTGGCAGGCTCTCACTGTGCCGCAGGGGTGCGGATGAGGTAGTCAAACGCGCCCAGGGCGGCTTTGGCGCCTTCGCCGGCAGAGACGACGATTTGCTTGTAGGGCACGGTGGTGCAGTCGCCCGCCGCGAAGATGCCGGGCGCGCTGGTGGCGCCTTTGGCGTCGATGACGATTTCGCCCATCGGGTTGCGCTGCACCACGCTGCCCAGCCATTCGGTGTTGGGCACCAGGCCGATTTGCACGAACACGCCTTGCAGCGCCACGTGTTCGCTGGCGCCGCTGTCGCGGTTTTTGAAGCTCAGGCCGCTGACTTTGCCCTGGCTGCCGGTGATTTCGGTGGTTTGCGCATGGGTACGGATGGTGACGTTGGGCAGGCTTTCGAGTTTGCTGACCAGCACGGCGTCGGCTTTCAGGTCCGGGTTGTATTCGAGCACGGTGACGTGCCGCACCACGCCGGCCAGGTCAATGGCCGCTTCCACGCCGGAATTGCCGCCGCCGATGACGGCCACGTCTTTGCCCTTGAACAGCGGGCCGTCGCAGTGCGGGCAGTAGGCCACGCCTTTGGTTTTGTATTCCTGCTCGCCGGGCACGTTCACGTTGCGCCAGCGCGCGCCGGTGGCCACGATGAGCGTGCGGCTTTGCAGCGTGCCGCCGTTTTCCAGCCGCACGGTGATCAGGCCGCCGGGCTGGGCGGCAGGAATGACTTCGGCCACGCGCTGGGCGCTGATGAGGTCTACCTCGTAATTGCGCACGTGCTGCTCCAGCTGCGCGGCCCAGGCGGGGCCGTTGGTTTCGGGCACGCCGGGGTAGTTGGCAATTTCCATCGTGTCGTTCACCTGGCCGCCAAAGCGTTCGGCCACCAGGCCGGTGCGGATGCCTTTGCGCGCGGCGTAAATGGCCGCCGTGGCGCCAGCGGGGCCGCCGCCAATCACCAGCACGTCAAACGGCGCTTTGGACGAGAGCTTTCCGGCGTCGCGCGCGGCGGCGCCCGTGTCCACTTTTTGCAGGATTTCTTCCAGCGTCATGCGGCCGCTGGCGAAGAACTGGCCGTTCAGATAGACGGCGGGCACGCCCATGATTTCGCGCGCTTCGATTTCCTGGGGAAACAGCGCGCCGTCAATCACCGTCACGCGAACGCGCGGGTTGAAGATGGCCATGAGCGAGAGCGCCTGCACCACGTCGGGGCAGTTGTGGCACGACAGGCTCATGTAAACCTCGAAATTCAGGTCTTGCGCCGGCTCCAGCGCCTTGATTTGCGCCAGCGTGTCTTCGGCCACTTTGGGCGGGTGCCCGCCCGTCCACAGCAGCGCCAGCACCAGGCTGGTGAATTCGTGGCCCAGCGGAATGGCGGCAAAGCGCAGATGCTGCTGGCCGTCGGGCCGCGTGAGGGCGAAGGAAGGCGCGCGCGCGTCGCTGCCATCGGTGCGCAGCGTGATGTGCGCGCTCATGCCCGCCACTTGCTCCAGCAGCTCGCGCAATTCGGCGGATTTGGCGTCGCTGCCCAGCGTGGCCGTAAGGGTGAAGGGGCGGCGCAGCATGCCCATGTATTGCTGCAACTGGGCGGAGATGTCTTTGTCAAGCATGAAGATTCCTTTCGTATCCGATGGGACTGATGGGCGATGGATATTCGCTCTTTATTTAATAGCTGCCTGCGCACGTTTCACGGAGACCACAGCCGTTTTCAGGCCCTCAAATTCGCTCCTGGAAAAGGAGCTTTGCGCCGACTGCCGGAGAACAGCCAGGCGAAAAAAAGCCGGACGGCCAGCGGGTCGCGCGCCCGCCTTGCCTGCCATCCGGCCCGGTTTGCATGAAGCGGCCCGAAGGCCGTGAGGCATCAGCAGCGGTTCAGATTTTTCCGACCAGCTCCAGCGAAGGCTTGAGCGTTTGCTCGCCTTCTTTCCACTTGGCGGGGCAGACTTCGCCGGGGTGCGCGGCCACGTATTGGGCAGCCTTGACTTTGCGCAGCAAATCGCCCGCATCGCGGCCGATGCCTTCGGCGGTGATTTCCACGGCCTGAATCACGCCTTGCGGATCGACGATGAAGGTGCCGCGATCGGCCAGGCCCTGGTCTTCGCGCATGTTTTCAAAGTTGCGCGTGATCGTGCCCGTGGGGTCGCCAATCATGGTGTATTTGATCTTGCCGATGGTCTCGGACGCATCGGCCCAGGCCTTGTGCACGAAGTGCGTGTCGGTAGAGACGGAGTAAATCTCCACGCCCAGCTTCTGGAATTCGGCGTAGTGGTCGGCCACGTCGCCCAGCTCGGTGGGGCACACGAAGGTGAAATCGGCCGGGTAGAAGAAGAACACGGCCCACTTGCCTTTGACATCGGCTTCGGTCAGCTCGATGAACTGGCCGTTTTTGTAGGCGCTGGCCTTGAAGGGTTTGATTTCGGTGTTGAGTACGGACATGAGACGCTCCTTGAATTGAGAGGTTGAGATGGACGCCTGCGAACAGGTTCTGAAAAACGCGCCTGGCTGGGCGACGGGCTGAATTATCAAGGCAAACTATCAACTATTCCAATTCATTTTGCCTAATCTATTGTTAGGCGGGAGCTATCTGCTGCGGTGAAGCGCGCCTTTGGGCTGATTGCTCCGCCGAACCACATCAAAAACAGGAGCAAATAAAAGGTGCCTGGAGTGCCTATCTGCGCAGATCCCACTGGGACATGGCGCTATTAATGTGGGAGCAAATACTCCAGTGCTTCGCCAACTTCGATCCGCCTTGAAGCGAAGGGATTCCAATTGAAGTAAACGCGAAGCGCGGGCGCGCTTGTTCCGGCGTTCTTGCCTTGGCAAGGCCCGTCCTGCGCTGTCTGCGTTTGCTGGCAGACCGGCGAGCAAGTCCTTATTCGCCCTGTTGGGCTGCGGGGGCGGCAGGCTCTTCAAACTGGGCGCCAGCGGCATTGGCCATATAGGCAACGGCGCGGGCCACCTCCAGCTCGGTCGCAGAACCGCCCGCCTGGGCAGGCATGGCACCTTTGCCGTGGACGGCCGCGCTGACCAGCGCGTCAAAGCCCTGCGAGATGCGCGGCGCCCACTCGCTGCCATTTTCAAATCTGGGTGCGCCAGAAACGCCTGCGGCATGACAGGCGGCGCACTGCGCCTTGAAAACAGCTTCGCCCGCGCGCGGCTCACGCGGGCCTTTGGCGGCCTGCGCAAACCGGATGCTGCCCACCTTTTGAATGCGCCGGGCCATATCCAGCTCTTGCGTAGCGCTGGGCAAAGACTTGCCATAGTCAGCGGGTGAAGGCAACAGCCAAGCCAAGGCAATGAGGGCCAGCAGGGCGGCCGCAGAGGCGGCAATGATGGGGGCGGAGGATTTGGATGTGTCGCTCATGGCGTGTGGGGTCCGGGCAGCGCATCGGAGGTGAACGGCCTGACGGCAATTGCTCCAGAAAGCGTGCGGCGCCGAGCCGCTCTTTCTTGTTGCGGTTCAAGCGGAGCCGCGAAATTTATAGGTCCGCCCGCACTCCATGTTCGCCATGCCGAATGCCCGAGCGCAGCGCTGGGGAAAAGAGCCGCGCGGACAACAATGCGGCGCCATCGAAGCCGCAAGGCTTATTGCCCGCCGATCAATACGCTTTTTTGCCATTGGCCGGGCCGGTGGAAATTTGATCGGTCTTTGCCCCTGCGGTATTTTTCATGCCAGAACTCCCTCGCTGCCATGCACTCGCTACACGACCTGCCCGCGCCGGCCAAGCTCAATTTGTTTTTGCACGTCACGGGCCGCCGCCCTGACGGCTATCACCTGCTGCAATCGGCCTTTGCGCTCATCGACTGGTGCGACACCCTACACATTGAAAGGCGCGCCGGTGGCTGCCTGAGCCGCGAAGACCTTGGCGCGCCGCTGCCTGCCGATGACCTGACGCTGCGCGCCGCCCGCGCCCTGCAAGCGGCCACCGGCTGCACGCAAGGCGCGCACATCGCCATTGAAAAACGCATTCCCGCGCAAGCGGGCATGGGCGGCGGCTCTTCAGACGCCGCCACGGCGCTGCTGGCGCTCAACCGCCTTTGGCAACTGGGGCTGGATGGCGCGGCGCTGGCGCACATCGGCCTGCAACTGGGTGCGGACGTGCCGTTCTTCCTCTTTGGCCGCCACGCCTGGGCCGAAGGCGTGGGCGAAAAACTGCAGGCCATTCACCTGCCGCCCACGCGCTTTGTGGTGCTCAAGCCGCCTGCCGGCCTGGATACCGCGCAAATTTTTCGCTCGCCTGAGCTGCGGCGCAATACGAAACCTGCTATAGTTCGCGCTTTCGCTGCAAGCCCGCTTGCCTTTGGCAAAAACGATTTGCAGCCAGTGGCCGAGCGGCTCAATCCGCAAGTCACCCAAGGCATTCAACTGCTGCAATCTGCGGGTCTGAATGCGCGGATGACAGGCTCTGGCAGCGCTGTTTTTGCGCCGCTTCATCAGGAGCGGCAAAGCGGCCTAATCACGCCGCCGCAAGGCTGGCTGATGAAGGAATGCAGCAGTCTTGCCGCCCACCCGCTGGCCGGATGGGCGGCAGGCAAGATTTCAGGGTGATTCATTGCGAATCATCCCGCGCAGGGGAGTCGCCAAGTTGGTTAAGGCATCGGATTTTGATTCCGACATGCGAGGGTTCGAGTCCTTCCTCCCCTGCCAAACATTCTGGGTAAGCGCCATGCTGCGCGGCGCGCCATACAAGTCCCACTGATCCTGCGCCAGCTTATGCAGCCTTCCACATCCAACGAATTTCTGGTTTTCGCCGGAAACGCAAACCCCGCGCTGGCGCAGGAAATCGCCAGCAACCTCCGCATCAACCTGGGCGCAGCCGCCGTTGGCCGCTTCTCCGACGGGGAAGTCACGGTTGAAATCAAGCAAAACATTCGCGGGCGCCACGTCTTTGTCGTGCAGCCCACTTGCGCGCCCACCAATGAAAACCTGGTGGAGCTTTTGATCATGGTGGACGCGCTCAAGCGCGCGTCAGCCGAAAGCATCACCGCCGTCATCCCCTACTTCGGCTACGCGCGGCAAGACCGCCGCCCGCGCTCCACGCGCGTGCCCATTTCCGCCAAGGTGGTGGCCAATCTGCTGCAAACCGTCGGCGTGGCCAGCGTGCTCACGATGGACCTGCACGCGGACCAGATCCAGGGTTTTTTCGACATTCCGGTGGACAACATCTACGCCTCGCCCGTGCTGCTGGGCGACTTGCGCCAGAAAAACTACACCGATTTGCTGGTCGTCAGCCCTGACGTGGGCGGCGTGGTGCGCGCCCGTGCGCTGGCCAAGCAGCTGGGCTGCGATCTGGCCATCATCGACAAGCGCCGCCCAAAAGCCAATGTGAGCGAAGTCATGCACATCATCGGCGACATCGACGGACGCAACTGCGTCATCATGGACGACATGATCGACACCGCCGGCACGCTCGTCAAAGCCGCCGAAGTGCTCAAAGAGCGCGGCGCGAAAAAGGTTTACGCCTACTGCACGCACCCCATTTTTTCCGGCCCCGCCATTGACCGCATCGCCAACGGCACGGCGCTGGATGAAGTGGTCGTCACCAACACCATCCCCCTTTCCGGCGCTGCCACGCAGTGCCACAAGATTCGCCAGCTCTCGGTCGCGCCGCTGTTTGCGCAGACCATGCAGCGCATTGCGCGCGGCGAATCGGTCATGAGTCTGTTTCTGGAGCAGGACGGCCTGTTCTGATTCTGGAGACGGCCAGGCGGGCCTGCACGGCATCAGCGTGCGGGCCTTTTTTCATCGGAACCGGGCTGGTCGCGGCACGGTTCAAACAGGAGTTACACATGAAATTTGTCGCTTTTGAGCGATCCACGCAAGGCACGGGTGCGAGCCGCCGCCTGCGCAACGCCGGCAAGGTGCCGGGCATTGTTTACGGCGGCGAAGCCCAGCCGCAAATGATCGAGCTGGACCACAACGCGCTGTGGCAAGCCGTCAAAAAGGAAGCCTTCCACGCCTCCGTGCTGGAAATGGAGCTGAACGGCCAGACCAGCAAAGTGCTGCTGCGCGATCTGCAAATGCACCCCGTGCGCCAGCAAATCCTGCACGTTGATTTCCAGCGCGTGTCGGCCAAGACGCGCCTGCACACCAAAGTGCCGCTGCACTACAAGGGCGAAGAAGAATCGCCCGCCGTCAAGCTGGGCAAGGCGCTGATCAGCCCCGTGCTGACCGAAATCGAAATCTCGTGCCTGCCCGCTGATCTGCCTGAAGCCATCGAGGTCGATCTGTCCAAGCTGGAAATCGGCGCCACCTTGCACCTGAGCGATGTGGCTCTGCCCAAGGGCGTCAAGCCTGTTCTGCATGGCAAGAATGATCCCGTGCTGGTCACGGTGGTCATGCCTGCGGCAAGCAGTGAAAGCGAAGACGAGGCGCCAGCGCCAGCACCGGCGGCTGATCAACCCACCGCCGAATAAGGCCACCTGTCTGGAGTCAGGGCGCGGGGGAGCGTGGCCGATCAGCACCACGCCAGGCGCAAGCCACGGCAACCCGCCACAAGCCGCTATTTGAGTGGCGGCCCCTCCAGACTCCGCTGCTTTTCCTCTTCGGCTTTGCCCGGGGCCACAAAAGCCTGCCAAGAACACTTGGCAGGCTTTTTTTGTGCCTTGGCCAGCTAAAAAACTGTTCACTATCTGCAAGTGGTCAGCAAGGTCCGCCTGCGGGCTTTTGTCCCATGCAGCCAGAGCATGGACAGGCTTTCAAAGGCCAGATGGATGCACCGCACCGCTTGCTGCTGGATGAAATGGCCCGCTGCCAGCTGGCCGCGTCCATGGTCACGCACGACGTGACGGAAGCTGTCGCCTGTCCGTGCACCGCCATCAGCATGGTCAGCCAGCCTCGCGTCCGCCTTGCCTGCTGATGGCGGTGCGCCTCCGCCCCGTCTTCCGCCAGCGCGCGCTGCCGAAGGCAAGCTGAAAAAGGGCTGCCGCGCCACTTCGCCTGCCAGCGCGGCTTCATGGCGCATTCACGGGCCGATGCGCGTGAGCCAATGACGCCCGGCGTCTGATTGCAGCCGGCCCGCGCCGGGGCGGGGCGGGCAAGCCTGCACCGTCAAGATGAATCAAAACAGGAGCAAATTCAAAGGGGCATAAATATCATTCTGCGCAATATCCACCAGGACACCGCGCTATGGATAAAGGAGCTAAAAAACCATTCTCCGCCGCACATGATCTCGCCTGAAATGCAGCCCGCTCCGCAAAGCGGGGGCTGCCCGCGCAGGCGGCGGTGGCATCCATGCGCTTGCGGCATGCCGCTTGGCCCATGAGCCATTTCACGCGCAGGGATTTTTCGTTTCGCCGTTCATGAGCTTCGTGGCTCGTGTTCCTTTTGCTCCAGCTTGCGCAGCTCTTTTTCCACTTGTTCGATTTGCGCGTGTGTCTGCGCCCGTGTTGGCGCGTCGTGGCCCAGGCGCGCTTCGATGCCGCGCACCAGCGGCATGATGAGCTGGCGGTAGGTGACGGAAAGCGACAGCAGCGCTTCGACCATGCGCTTTTCCTGGGCGCGGTCGCTGTGCTGGGCCAGATCGGCGGCGGCGCCCTGCAAGGCCTTGAGGGCGGCTGCCGTGGCGGACAGGGTGTCTTGCAGCTGGCGCTGGGTGGCCGCGTCGCCTTCCTTGATGCTGCGGGCCAGCGCGGTCAGGGGCCGCGCCAGGAGCATGTGGCCTTGCGTGAGCTGGCGGGCCAGTTTTTCGGCGGTTTTTTCGGGGTTGAGGGCTTCGAGGCTGCGTGAAATATCGAGCAGGCCGCGCGTGATGCGGATGGCGGGGTCGTCATCGGCGCCGCCCATCTGGCGCTGGCGGCGGAATTCGGCCTGCACTTGCTGCCAGCGGGCGGTTTCTGCTTCAGTGGCCTGGCCGGTGAGCTGGGCGAGCTGGAGCAGGTTTTCTTCCGCGCCGCTGGTGAGGGTCTGGGCTTCGGCGCGGTAGTGGTCGCGCAGCAGATCGCCGATTTCCTGCGGTGTCATCAGCGGGGTGACTTGCGGGGCCAGGCGCGCCATGTTGCGGTAGCTGCCTTGCAGCCGGAAGGGGGGCGACTGGCGGTAGCGGTCGTCTTGCGCGGCGGACTGGATGTAGGCCTGATTGACCTTGAGCAGCACGTCGCGCACGCTCATCAGGCGCACCAGCAGGTTGCGGATTTCTTCCAGCTCGGCGGCGCTGTAGGGGTGGGCCAGGCGGGCGGCGTCCACGGTCTCGCCCTGGGCCATGCGCACGAGCAGCTGCACGTCTTGCGGCTCGCGGCTGGCCAGCGGCTGGGTGACGGGGTGGCTGGTGAGGCTGTTTTCGATGTAGGAAAGGGCAAACGCTTCTTCGCGGCCCGTGAGCACGTCGCCCAGGTTGTAGATGTCGGCGCGGTTGGCGAGCATGTCGGGGATGCGGAAAACTTCGCCCGATTCGGTGTAGGGGTTGCCGGCCATGACGATGGCAAAGCGCTTGCCGCGCATGTCCCAGGTGCGGCTTTGGCCCTGCCATACGCCTTCGATGCGGCGGGTGCTGTCGGCCAGGGCGATGAACTTTTGCAGGAATTCGGGGTGGGTGTGCTGGATGTCGTCCAGATACAGCATGACGTTGCTGCCCATCGCCAGGCCGAGGTTGAGCTTTTCCAGCTCCTGGCGCGCGGCGCTGTTGGGGGCGGCGGCGGGGTCGATGCTGGTCACGCCGTGGCCCAGCGCCGGGCAGTTGATGCGCACGAACACCAGCCCCAGCCGCTGGGCCACGTATTCCATGAGCGTGGTTTTGCCGTAGCCGGGCGGGGAGATGAGCAGCAGCAGCCCGCTGCGGTCGCTGCGGCTGGCTTCGCCCGCCGCGCCGATTTGCCGCGCAAGGTTGGCGCCGATGAGCGGCAGATACACCTCGTCAATGAGCCGGTTGCGCACGAAGGTGGTGAGGGGCTGGGCCTGAAACTGCGCCAGGTGCAGGCGGGCGCGCTCTTGCTCCAGCAGCTCGTGCCGCAGGGTCTGGAAGGCGTGAAAGCCGGGCAGCACGCGCTCGCGGTGGCGGCGCACGCGCTGCCAGAAGTCATTGAGATCCAGCGCCAGCGTGCCGTTCGTGATGCGCGGGTGCTCGCTGCGCAGGCCGGTGACGGTGGCCGTGAGAGCGGCATTGACGCGGCGGCGCGCGGCGGCGCACGCCAGGCAGGTGGCGGCGTCTTCCACGCTGCCCGGGCGTGCGGCGCTGTCTTTGCCCTGGGCTTGCGCGAAGGCACTGGCCCACTGGCGGGCGATGCGCCACTTCTCTAGCGGAGCGGCGGCGGCCAGGTCGCGCTGCCAGGCCGCCAGCTGGCCGCCGCTGTCCAGCGAGCGCTCCAGCGCGGCAGCCAGGTCCTGCCCGCTGCCGCTGGCGGCCCAGGTCAGGCCCCCTTCGGCTTCGCCTTGCGCCAGCTCGCGCGCAAGGTAGGCGGCGGCTTCGCGGCACAGGCTGGCGCGCTCTTGCGCGTCGTCGGCGGCGGGCAGCAGCTCTTGCAGAACGTCGGGGTGTTCGGCCGCGAAGGCTTGCAGCATCAAATCCGCCTCTGCCGCAAGCGCATCAACGCTTTGGCGCTCTGAAAACAGTAGCGCAATGCCTTGTGCGGCGCGCGCGCGCCGGGCCAGCGATTCGCGCGCTTCGTCGCGCAGGCCGTTTTCCCACATCAGCAGGGCCAGCGCGCGGGCCGCGCCGCTGTAGACGAGCAGCCCGGCGGCGGCCTGCATGGGGGCAAGGGCGCGCACGATGGCCAGCGCGTCATCGTCATGAATGCCGCGCTGGTAGCCCTCCTGGTAGCGGGCGGCGGCAAAGCGGCGCAGCGGCTCCAGCAGGGCAGCGGGGGCGGCCGCTTCGCCGTTTTCAGCGGATTCAGCAGGGTCGGCAGGGTCGGCAAGGTCGGATTCGGTGAGCGCGGCCAGCAGCGCGTCCCAGCCGGGTTCGGCCTGGCCGGCCTGCACGGCGTCCAGCCACTGGGCGGCCAGCCATTCGGCGCGGGCCAGTTGCGGCGTTTCAGACGCCAGCGGCTGGTTCCAGAAAGGGCGCAGCGCCAGCAGGCGCTCGTCTCGCGCGGGGGCCAGGTAGTCGGTGCCGGTAATCTGCCAGGCCAGCGCGGGCTGGCCGCCTTCTTCATGCGCCACCAGCGTCAGGTCGATGGGCTGGCGATTGACGGTAAAGACGTGCTGGCCCAGGCGGATGCCGCCCGCGCCCCCTGCGGCGTCTTCAGCGGCCAGGTCGCGCTGGTCGCGCACGGCGCGCATGGCCTGCTCTTGCGCGGCCTTCAGGCGTGTGGCCAGGTCATCGGCCGCCACGGCCGCGCCCAGGCGGCGCAACTCGGCCACCTGCTCGCGCAGCTTGGCCAGCAGGGGGTCGGCGGCAAAGTAGCTGTGCACTTGCGCCACGTCGGCAAAGCTGGCCACGCGGCGCGGCACGCCGTCCAGAATGCGGCCCGCCGCGTCGGCCAGGGCCTTGGCGCGGCGCTGGCGCGCGTCCAGCAGGCTCTGGCGGCGCGCGCCCAAGGCTTCGTAAACGGCTTCGCGCTGGGCGGCAATGTCGGCCAGAAAGTCTTCCTGCTCGGCAAAACGCGCCTCGATGTCTTCCAGCTGCGCCAGCAAGCGGGTGAGCGCCTCGTCGCATTTTTCGGGCGTGTCGGCCAGCTCCAGCGCGTTTTCCACGGCCTGGCCGAACAGCTTGAACTGCGCGCCAAATTCGGCCCGCTGCTCGGCCGCGCCCAGCGTGCGGCGGCGCTGGCGGGCCTCGGCGCGCAGACGGTTGATGTCGGCATACAGCCGCGCGATGCGGTCCAGGATGGCGGTGCGCTGCACGGCGTCGCCGCCCGGCAGCAGGCCGATTTGCTCGCTGAGCAAGTCCAGCCCGGCCGCTTGCGCGTCCAGCCCGGCCAGCATGTCGCCCACTTGCGTGGCGCTGCCCGCCTGCGGCAGCTGCTGGGTCAGTTGCGCCAGCGCCTGCTCTTGCGCGGCAAAGGCTTTTTCGCCGCTCAGAAATTGCAGGGCGCGCTCGCCCACGCGCTGCTGCTCGGCGGCCAGCTGCTGCGCCATGCCGTCGATGCGCGGCACATCGGCATAGCGCAATTCGCGCAGCGCATGCATCTCGCCCTGGCGCTGGCGCAGCTGCTCCAGCGCGTGCACGAAGTCGGCGGGCTGGCGCCACATCTGCGCGGCCAGCTCGCCCAGCAGCTCGCGCGTTTTCGATTCGGCGGCGTCCAGTGCGCGCGCCGTGCTGGCGCGGATGGCCTCCACTTTTTCGAACTCGGCCAGCGTGGCCTGCGCCGTTTGCTCGATGGCGTGCAGGTCTTGCGCGGCCTGGCCGGCCTCTGGCGCGTCCAGCCAGAAGTAGGCATCGCGCGCGCGCTGGCACTGGCGGATGAGGTCTTCATACGCCGTGCGCGTGGGCGCTTGCTCGCGCACCGCGCGGGCAATGCCGTTCAGGTCGGAAATGCCGCGCACCAAATCGGCATTGCCCACGCGGCCATAAAAGCCCGTGCCGTGCCGCCCCGGCTGGCGGCTGGCGTATTCCTCCGTGGCAAAAGGCGTTTGCCACAGCTGCATGGGGTGTATGCGCGTGGCCTCGCCTTGCGTGGCCTGAAAAACCAGCACCCGCCCGTCATAAAACCGGGCAAAACCGTTGGCCATAATCGGCGCGGCCAGCCGCTTTTCAATCAGGTTGTATGTAAACAGGGCGTAATGCGGAATATCCAGATGCGAAATATCGGAATGGCCCTGGCCTGATTTTCCGTTATGGGGTGTGCTGCCGTAAAAAATATACGCCACATCTTCGCCATTGGGCGAGCGCAACATGCGGGCAAAACGCAAATTGGCCGCCGTTTCGGCCGGCAAATCAAACTGCTTGTATTCGCCTGATTGCAAATAATAGCCGCCCGGAAAGATAATGCCGTGGTCTTCGGGCAATTGCACGCAGGAAGCGCCGATGGCATCAATGCGCACCACCTGCTGCGTGCGCTGGTTGTAAACCAGATAGCGCACCGTGCTTTCACGGTACGGGCGTATGCGCAGCAAAATCAGCCGGCCCAGTTTCGCGTAGGCAATTTCGGCATCGCCCAGCGCCTGGCTGGCGTCTTCCACCGGCTCGCTGTAAATGCCCAGGCCCGATTCGGTATTGTTTTCCACCTTCACGGTCAAATCGCCGCCCGTGGTTTCAACAAAAACCGTGTCCAGAATATTGATGTGCGGATGCCGCCCGCTCACGTGCTGCTCGCGCGTGACGGCCGTCCATTCAAAATCATGGCTGGCGGGCAGGGCAATATCGCGCTCGCCGCGGTTGTCCACATAAGTCAGGCTGCCGTCGGATTCATGGCGCCAGCGGAATACGCGAATATCCTGGTTTTGTTGCCCGATTTGAAATGAAGCCAGCACATATTCTTGCGTGTGCGTGAGCTGCCGCAGCGTGGCATGTTTGTAATAGGTATACAGCTCGCGGAAATCGGCCACAAAGCGCGCGTCTTGCAAAAAGCTGCCCTCAATGGGCAGGGCGATCAGCTCGTCGCTTTCCGCCTCGCCCTCGGTGTGCGCCAGCTCGTAGAGCGCGAACACGTCGCCCACGCCCGTTTCCTGCCGCAAGCCCATGAACACGTTGAAGCCAAACAGCAGCTTGCCGGGGCCGATGCGCACCATGTCGCGCGCCACGCAGTTGTGCTCGGTGCGCGCGCGCGTGCGCAGCACCAGGCGCTGCTCGGTCTGCCCGAATTGCGCCTGCCGCCCGGCGTTGAGCGCCAGCGCCTTGTCCAGCAGCGCACCGCCTTGCGCTTGCAGGCGCTTTTTCAGCAGCTCATAGCTGCTGCTGGCGGCCACGGCGGCATCCACGGCATCTACGGCATCTACGGCGGCGGCTTCGGGGTTTTCGGCGGCGCGTTCGGCGTTGCGTTCTTCGGGGGCATTCATGAGGGCGGTCCTTGGCGGATCAGGCAGGCGGGATGGAATGGAAAATGGGAGCGCGCCGCCAGCTCCATGCGGCCAGCAGCCTGGCGGATGCTATCGGAATGAACAGACGGAAACAGCGATGAACAGCAGGAAACAGACCGTGTCCGCGATGCGCCGCTTCACGCCCCCAGAGCCTGTTTGCAATCTGACCGTCAGGGGCAGAAGATCAGCGCGAACGGCAAGGCGCAAACGGATCTCGTGCTTCGGCGAGGATTTGCAACGCCCCAGATCACCCGAAGCTGCACTTTCCGCACCCAAGGCGAACTTTGAGCGGGCCTTCAGAACCCATGCTCAAAAAGAATGCCGCAGTCCCAGCTCAATGCCTTTGCGGCCTGGCTGACTGCGGGCCTGGTCATGCGCCACCGTGGCGTAGAGCAGGGTGCGCCGGGAGAGCTTGTGGCGGTAGCTCAAGGCCAGCAGCTTGCGGTCGGCCTGCGGCGCAGGGCCACGGTCATCGAGCCGCGAAAAAGCGGCGCGCCATTCGCCCGCGCCGCTGGGCAGCGCCAGACCGATCTGCCAGGCAGCGCGGCGGCGCCCCTCGCGGGCGCCTGCATGGAACTGGGCCATTGGTTTGATAAAGCCGAAATCCCATGCCAGACCCGCTGATGCCACATGCCCGCCTTCGCCTGGCTGGCCGTAGGCCACGGAGAGATCTGCCGCGCCACGCCGGTAGTGCAAGCGAAGTGAACGCGCCCGGCGCCGGGGCTTTGCGCCGCCTGCGGCATGGAGCGAGACGGCAGCAGACAAGGCCAAACCCGCCAGCCGGGGGGTTTCGTAATACACGCCGTTTTCAAAACGCACGAAGGTGGCTGAGGCGTGGCCCAGCAGCAAGGCGCGCGTGCCTGGCGTGCCGATGCCGCCGTCCATTGCGTCATAGCTGGAAGCGACGTGGCGCGAAGGCGAGTAAGAGCGCCCCATGCGCAGCGCGCCCCAAGGGCCGCGCAGGCCCAGCCAGGCCTGGCGGCCCCAGGGGCGGGCGGCGTCCACAGCGCCGTCTTTCAGGCTGATGCGGCTTTCAAGCTGGAACTGGGCGCGCAGGCCGCCGCCCAGATCTTCGCTGCCGCGCAGGCCGATGCGGCTGTGCGAGGCGCGGTCCATGTGCCATTTCTGACCTCGGGCGCGGGTGAGATTGACGTCCAGGCGTCCATACAGCGTGACGCCGTCCTGTCCTTGCGCCACGGCGGGCGCGAAAAGGCTGGCGGCCAGCAGGGCCAAGGCCAAGCGGTCCGGGCGCGAATAGAAGATTTTTTGCATCAATAAGAGGAGCAAATTCAGGAGCCGAAAATGGGCACCCACGCACTTTCTACTAGGACCTAATGCTATGGAATAAGGAGCTGAATTGCTGCCTGCTTTCGCCCGCACGGCAGCTGCGGGCGGACTGCCAGCGCCGATCAGTCCTTGACCAGGCCGCCATCCACAATCAGGTTCTGCCCCGTCACGGCGCGCGCCCAGGGCGAGGCGAAGAACAGCACGGCATCGGCCAGCTCGGCAGGCGTGGTCACGCGGCGCAGGGGCGTGCTGGCGGCAATCAGATCGAACACCGCTGCGGGCGTGGCGGCAGAAGCGTCGGTGGTGCGCAGCAGGCCGCCAGAGACCATGTTCACCGTGATGCCCTCCGGCCCCAGCTCCTGCGCCAGCGTGCGCGTGAGCGCCAGCAGCGCCGCCTTGGCTGCGGTGTAGTCGTGGTAAGGCACCACGGGGTTTTGCACGAGATTGGTGCCGATATTGACGATGCGGCCAAAGCCCTGCGCCCGCATACCCGCCAGCGCCGCCTGCGTGGTGTTGAGCGCGGCGCGCACGCCTTCGAGCTGGCCGGATACGGCCTGCCAGCTCAGCGCATCGGCATGCGGACGGGCGTCGCCGTTGAAGCTGAAGGCGGGCAGCGCGTTGTTCACCACGGTGCAAATGGGTGCGCCAAAGTGCGCGCGCGCTTGCTCAAGCATGGCCTGCACGGCCTGCGTGTCACGCACATCCGCTTGCACGGCCAGCGCCTGGCCGGGATGCTGCGCCGCCAGCGCGCGGGCCGCCTCCAGGCTATGCAGACAGTTGATGAGCACGCGTGCGCCTTGCGCCAAAAAGGCCTCCGAAATGGCGCGGCCCAGACCGCGCGCGCCGCCCGTCACCAGAACGGTCTGCGCCGCCAGCGGCGGGCAGGCTGCGCTCGCAATTGCGTTCATGATGGTGTTTCCTTGCAAGAAAAATCGTTCAAATGTTGAAAAAAGTCGCTTATCATGCCGTCATTTTTCACTAGGGAGAACACGCATCATGTCTTTGGGATTGGGGCTTTTGCTCATCGTCGCCGTGCTGGCAGGCGTTGGCGCGTGGCTGTACATGAAGCAGCAAAACAAGTCATCCACCGCCTCCATTGACGACAACCGCTACGCGACGGAAGAAGCCATCTCGCCCGCGCACATCAGCTTGCTGATGTACCTGCGCGAGGCTTTCCCGGGCCGCGCCGTGCTGTTCCGCCCCCGCATGGATCAGATCATTTCCGTGCGCCACTCCGAAAACCGCGCGCTGGCCACCGCGCAACTGGCCGCGCATGTGGTGGATTTCGTCGTCTGCACGCCTGACGGCAAGGCCGAGCATGTGTTCGATGTGCGCATGCGCAGCGCCAACATCGACGAGAACCAGCAACGCCGCGAAACCGCCTTCAAAACCCTGGTGCTCAAGAGCGTGGATTTGCGGCTGCTGCGCATCCAGCGCTCGGTCAGCAAGCTGCCGCCGCCTGAAGAATTCGCCGCCAAGCTGGCCGAATCACTGGGCCGCGCGCGCGACCCCATCGCCTCCTACTACATCAAGCAAGACAAAGGCGGCAGCCAGGCTGGAGGCAAACCAGCGGCGACCACCACCAGCCCGGCCAATCTCACCGACCTCATGGGCCTGCCTCCTGACAGCGAGCCGGGCAAGCTGAACAAATAAGACCCTGTCAGCAGTCCGTGGGCGCGAATGAGGCGCTTCGCCTCAAGAGGAAACGGCGTCTGCCAAGCTGTGCATCAAGGCTTGCGGAAAATAGCAAGAAACGCGGATGCGAGGCAGGCTGCGCAACAGGCAGCTGGTATCGGCTTGTTGCGCTTTTTTATCAATAGCACCGAGTTCTGGCAAAACGGGCATGAATGCCTTTTTTCTCCTTGAACTCGCTCTTGCTTTAAAACGTCACAGACTGCCTGTGGTGCTATTTACCACCCGGTTTTCCAACGTGGCAGGGCATGCTGCCTGCTGGCACAAATGCAGCGAGCCTGAAACGAGCGGCATAAGCACATTGAAGCAGGCCCCAGGCGCCTGTTAAAGAAAGAGCGCGCACAAGAAAACAGCGCGGCACAAAACACATCGTAAGGGGCCACCTTACGCGGATGGGTGCTCTTGCGTGCGCCCTGCCTCTCCAATAGGGGGCAGATGCGCTCAAGCTGTTTTCGGTTAATGTCGCTTGGATATTTCAGTTGGGTATTTTGGGTTGCTTTTCATCCCTCTTCATCAGGCCATGCGCAGAGCTTTTTTGGTTTGGTTTCTGGGCGGAGGATGCTGTAAATGTACAGCATATTACTGAGTGAACAACTTGAATTGGAAATTTCGCATGAGTATGTTTTCTGGCGCGTGTTTTCAATACGCTAACATAATACCCGCACGACAGGTTGGCTGTAATATCGTCAAACGATGGTGCGGTATTGAGGATGATTTTTAGAACAGCCTCCAGATGGGCAGAAATAAAAGACCATCCGGATCAGGCTGGCACAAAAGTATCTATGACCGGCCTGCTGTTTAATGAAATGCCACAAGGCCTGCGCGCGGAAAGAGGCGTGCTTCGTCCGGAGCAGAAGACCGGCGCGCCAGCCAGAAGGCGGCCTCTGTCCGGGGCTACCATCTTTTCATTTGCAGGTTTGGAACGCGGGAGCATTTGCGATGAAATGGGAAGGCAATCGACAGTCTGACAATGTGGAAGACCGGCGTGGTTCTGGCGGCAGCTTCGGCGTGGGCGGGCGCGGCATTGGCGTGGGCAGCGTCGTCATTGCGCTGGTGGCCTGGGGCGTGTTTGGCATCAATCCGCTGACCACGCTGGGTTTGCTGGCGGGCAGCGGACAAACGCAGGTGGCGCATCAGGCGCCTGCAAGGCAGCCGCCCGCCAATGACCGGGATGCCGCTTTTGTATCTACCGTGCTGGCTTCAACCGAAGATGCCTGGCAGCAGGTGTTCGCTGCGGCAGGGGCGCGGTACCAGCCGCCGCGTCTGGTGCTGTACCGGGGCGCAACGCCTACGGCTTGCGGCACGGGGCAGGCGGCGATGGGGCCGTTTTATTGCCCTGGTGACCGCAAGGTGTATCTGGACATGGATTTTTTTGACACTCTAAGCCGGCAACTGGGCGCGCCGGGCGAATTCGCGCGGGCCTATGTCATTGCGCATGAGGTGGGGCACCACGTGCAGACGCTGCTGGGCACCACGCAGAAGGTAGATGCCTTGCGCGGGCGCATCAGCCAGCGCGAGCAAAACGCCTTGTCGGTGCGCGTGGAGCTGCAAGCCGATTGCTACGCGGGCATCTGGGCGCACCAGTCGCAACGGGCCAAACAGTGGCTGGAGCAAGGCGATCTGGAATCAGCCATCAATGCCGCCGCCCAGATCGGCGATGACCATCTCCAGCGCGAGCAGTCTGGCGTGGCCCGGCCCGACACCTTCACCCACGGCACCAGCGCCCAGCGCCAGCGCTGGTTTTTGACGGGATACAAAAGCGGCAGCGTGGCGGCTTGCGACACTTTCGGCGCGCAGTCGCTTTAAAACAGATCTACAACACCTTTGCCCGCTGACGTCAGCGCAGCGTGTGGGACGTGCTGCTGACGCTGCTGTACCAGAAGGTGCGCGCCAAGGCATGCGGGCCAAACCCAGCGCGGTCGTCATCGACTCCCAATCGGTCAAGACCGTCTCAAAAGGGGCAGCGCGGATATGACGCAAGCAAAAAAATCTTGGGCGCAAGCGCCACATAGCCGTAGACCCGATGGGACTGCTGTCGGCCGTGGTGATGCACTCGGCTGGCATTCAAGACCGGGCAGGAGCCAGGGCTTTGCTGATCAGGCTGTTCATGCTTGCCTGGCTAATAAGTCAATCGAGACGATTGAGTAAGGACGACGAAGTCAGCGTGGCCTCAGCTGAAGCATTCATCAGGATCGCTTGCGTCCGGCGCATGGCCAGACTTTTGGGATCGTTTTGAGGACGGAATCTCAATTAAAAAGGAGCAAATTTATAGGGTCAAAAAACCCGTTTTGCGCTGATTTCACCAAGACTTCATGCTATGAAATCAGGGGCAAATTCGCCTCCCTCTTTCTCTTTCCGGCATGGCCGACATGCATGCCGCAGCGCGGGCTGCTGTGCAGCATGCGTGAAGCCTTGTAGCAATAGCGGTGTGGTTTGCTGTGTGGCGGCAGGCAGCCGCGAACAAAACGTGGGCCGCACCCATGGTCGGATTTCGTACAGGCTCTGAGGGCTTTGCCCTTGCCTGCCAGCCGCTGATGGACAGTTGAAGTGAGCCGTTGAAGTCCGCAGCTCTCTATCTGGCATTGCGCTCCAGACCTTCACGCACACGCCTGGCAGCGCCCATGAACGCGGAAAACGGCCCGCTCTCGTCTGCCGTTTCGACGTCCGGCTCGCCATTGGCCCGAATGCCCTTGACAGCCAGTGGGCGCATGGCGCTTGCCAGACGGGTGTCCGGGGGCATCTCGCGGGCCGCATCCGCATCCAGATTCAGCATGCGCCACTGGCGACCGGCAGGCGTGGTGTCAGCCAGACTGGCCGCATCGGCCAACAGGCGTGCAATCAGCTTGCCGCGTGCGCCTTCGTCGGATGCTGCCGATACCAGGGCAGCCTGCAAAACACCGGCCCAATAGCCCAGCGTTGCCGCAGGGGTGTACGGCGAGTAGGGAGCCGCCGGGACATGGGAAGCTGATGGCGCAGTGGCCGTGTTGAAGCGCTGTGGCGCTGGCTGCTGCAATTGCCCCCCTAACACCAGCCTTGCCAGCACATCGGCCGGGGGCCGGGTGTCGCCCGCGCGCAGCAGCGCCCGCGCCCAGCCGTGAAGCGCACGCCCGTCGCGCTCTTGTGCGTGTAGCGCCAAGGCCTGCACCACTTCGGGGGCCTGCGTGCCGGTCACCAGCGCCGTCACTTGCGTTACGGCCTGCGCATTGCCTGCGCGCAAAGCATCACGCAAGCTGGCGATGGCCTGCGCAGCTTGCTGGGGATTGGATTCGCGGCGTGCAGTCATGGAAGTGTTCTCTGGTTCGAGGGTGGCTTCGGTGTCGTGCCGGACAGATTGTGACTGCGTATCTTCGCACGCCGTCAACAGCGCAATCAGGCTGGCAACCAGCCATGCATGCTTCAGTCCAACCTTGCGCCTGTGCGTCAAACGGACGAACGTCCCTAGTTTCATGGCTTCGCGTGCTCTTTGGTCCAGCTCCATGTGTCTTCGAATTGGGAAAACGCGGGCGACTTAGCTGCTAGCTCCAGATCGTGCTCTTCGTTCTGAAGCACGCGTTTGCTGGCAAAAGGCAGAGAGGCCTCCTGCAATTTGGTCACGGCATCGCTCTTGTTACTGACGACTTGGTCGTAGACGGCCTTGACCACCAAACCACTCGCCGTCGCGCCTACACCCGCAACGGCACTGCCCACCGGCGGCAGTACTGCACCCACCGCTGTGGCCGCGCTGCTGATCAGCGCATTGACGATTTCTGCCTGTTTGTTGACATCGCTGGAAATGGAAGTCACGGCAGCGCCTATGGCCCCGGCAAAATAGCCGGAATTGCGCGCGTGCATATAGTCCTGATCAGGACTATTGAACAACTTCACGTGATCTCCCTTCAAGTCATTGCCTAACGCCAAACGAACCTGAATATCACCCAGCCGCTCATACTCTTTGGCATTTATGGCCGATTTGGCATAAATAGCCATGGCTGTTCCGCTAAGCGTTTTTTTGTTTCGAGCCAATTCGGTTATGACACCATTAACATCGCTCATCAAAATATCGTACATGCCTTTGCGCATGGCTGCCGCGTCAACACGCCTAGAAACAAGAAAATTTTTCGACTCCGCGTCTTTCAGCACACTGGCAGCCGAATCGAAAATTCGCGCTTTCAGGTCTGCATTCTTCGTCTTGGCAACGGTTTGCATCAGTTTTTGGAAAGAAACTGCTTCGTATTTTTTAATAGGAAGAAGAATGGTATCAGTGCTGAACGTTGGATCGGCCGATCCTTTAATGACGGCATCCAGGTTTTTTGACCTCAGCAGGCCCAGCGTTTGCTCGGCCATGGCATCACCCATGCTGGCAATGACTTGCGCTGCAACCTGAGCTTGCGGATCGGACATTTTTTTCGTAACGCTTACGCTTAAGAAAAAGCCAAAGTCAAAGCCTATCACCGAGGACTGATCCGACAGTTCGTTGCGGCCTTGAAGTGCCTTGATGCACTCCAGTTTGACATCGTCGCTCGCATGCTTGGCAATGGAGCGCCCCAGCGCATTTACGTCTTCCGTGGAGGCAAGCGAGTTGCGCTCAAAGGCATTGGTCATGCGCGCCAGCTGCTCGCCGTCGAGTTTTTGCGCCAGGGTATCGAAAAAAGCCTGTTTTTCCTCACCACCAAGACCACCAAACAGAAAGGAATCGTTGACCTGATCGGCCATACGGCGCAATTCACTTTCCGAAAGCTCGCACACCACCGCACTGGCATCTTCATTCGGCAAACCAGCTATCGTGCTTTGCACATCGCGCAAATCCTGATTGGTGACAGGATTGAAAAAACTGGAATGCATCTTGTCGCGTATTTTTTCAACGGCTCCATCCACTTTTGCCGAGCGGTCTGCATCACCCTCCATTGGTTTTATTGACTGCGACTCTCGTTCCGTCGCCTCCCCCCACTTGGAAGCAGGCATATAGGCCATGCAGCTGTAAGAAGGAACAGAAACTCCCATATAAATCCTTTCATGAAAAATAGGAAACAACCAGTTTGGCTTGACTAAAAACCACCAGAAGCCCTTCGAAATGTTGACAGCCTCATGTCAATTTGCCAACTGGGATCATTCCTATCTAGTAACGTTACTAGGTAGGCAACCGTTGCGCGCGCGGCTGCCGCTGCCGCCCGATACAGACCCCGTACAAGCGGTTTTTCGCCGCCCGCAGACGGGCTATGTGCATGCACTGCAAGCCTGAATGAATAAAAAACAGGAGCAAAAAACAGGGCATCAAAATATCAAGTGGCGCAGTATTTACTAGGACATTGCGCTACAAATAAAGTAGCTAAAATAGCGTCTATCCGTCTGCTGTTGATACCCGTCCCGCGCCCTGGTGCGGACCACTACGGCTTCGGCGGCGCATCAGTGCATGGGAAACGCCAATGAAGATCTTGCAAGGCGCGGCGCAGGCGCGGCCAGTCAAAGCCGCTGCCGGGGTCGTGCTTGCGGCCTGGGGCAATGTGCTCGTGACCTGCCACGGCGCGGATGGGGCAGGCAGTAGCCAGCGCGCGGCACAGGGCGGCCAGCGTGGCGTACTGGGCGTCTTCAAACAGGCCGCCTTCCAGCCCTTCCAGCTCGATGCCGATGGAGTAGTCGTTGCAGTTGGTGCGGCCCTCGTAGCTGGAAGCGCCTGCATGCCAGGCGCGCGCCTGCACAGGGGCGAACTGCCAGAGTTCGCCCGTGCGGCGGATGTAGAAGTGGGCCGACACTTGCAGGCCGCGTATCTGGCTGAACCAGGGGTGGGCGTCCCAGTCCAGCGTATTGGTGAACAGGCGCTGCACTTCGTCGCCGCCGTACTGGCCGGGCGGCAGGCTGATGGAGTGGATGACGACGAGGTTGATCGCCACGCCCGCAGGACGCGCGCCAATGTTGGGCGAGGGGCAGCGGCGCGCGCCAGCTAACCAGCCGGCTTGCCAGACGGAGACGGCGGGAGTAGCGGGAAAAGCGGGGTCAGGCTGCTTCGCCGTCATCGCCGTCGTTACCGCTTTCTTCGGCGTGGCTGCCGGGCGGAACGATGCCCAGGCGCGCCATGCGGTAGCGGATTTGGCGCAGGTTCAGCCCCAGGCGGGCGGCGGCGGCCGTGCGGTTGAAGCCCGTTTCATTGAGCGCGCGGATGAGCACCTGGCGCTCCTGCTCGTTGAGCCAGGCTTCCAGATCAGACGGCAGGGGCGTCTGGCCGCTGGCAACGGCCTCGCCCGGTGGCAGGCCCGCATCTGAAACGGGCGCGGCGGGCGGCGCGGCAGGCGCAGGCTCCAGCGAAAAAGGAGCGCCATACGCCTGGGCCGCGCGGGCCGTCTGCTCGGCGAAGGTGGGCGCGGGCGGCTGGAACGCGGCAGGCGCGGGAGGCGGCACGAAAGGCTGCGCCGCCACGGCGGATGGCAGCGGGTAAGGCTGCGGCGGCTGCGCGGACGCGGCAGGCTGGCCGTAAAACGGCGCTTGCGGGAGCGGCGCCTGAAGAGACGGCGTTTGAGGCGGCATTTGAGGCAGCGTTTGAGGCGTCTGAAACGCTTGTGGAGGCTGGGCATGCGGCGGCGCAGCCGGGTATGCCGCCGCGAGCGCTGGCGCAGGCATGGCGGCGGCAGGCGGCGGCCAGGCGGGCGTGGCGGCGGCGGCAATGCGCGCGGCATCGGCCCAGTCCAGCGCGCCGGGACTGCCAGCCAAGGCCACTTCGCCCAGCGCCACGGCACGGTGCAGCAGGTTTTCAAGTTCGCGCACGTTGCCTTCCAGTGGCTGGGAGGCAATGTCGCGCATGAGCTGCGGCGTCAGGGCCAGCGGCGGGCTGCCCGCCTCGCTGGCGATGCGCGCGAGCAGCGCCTGGCAAAGCAGGGGCAGGTCTTCGCGGCGCTCGCGCAGGGGCGGCACGATGAGTTCAATGACGTTCAGGCGGTAATACAAGTCTTGCCGGAAGTGGCCGGCCTGCACTTGGGCGGCCAAGTCTTTGTGGGTGGCGCTGACGATGCGCACGTCTACAGGCTCTTCCTGGGTGGCGCCCAGCGGGCGCACGCGCCGCTCCTGTATGGCGCGCAGCAGCTTGGCCTGCATGGCCAGGGGCAGGTCGCCGATTTCGTCCAGAAACAGCGTGCCGCCCGCAGCGGCCTGAAAAAAGCCGGCGCGGTCTTGCGTGGCGCCGGTGTAGGAGCCTTTGCGTGCGCCGAAAAACTCGGCTTCGAGCAGGTTCTCAGGAATGGCGCCGCAATTGACGGGCACGAACGGCCCGCTGGCGCGGTGGCTGCATGCATGCACGGCACTTGCCACCAGCTCTTTGCCCGTGCCCGATTCGCCGTGCACCAGCACGGGGGCCATGCTGCGGGCCACTTTGGCTATGCGCTGCTTGGCCATTTGCATGGCTGGCGACTGGCCTACCAGCCGCGCCAGCGCCGCCTGGCCTTGCGGGCTGATGTCTTCGCCTTCGAATGCAGGCGCAGCGGGTGCAGCAGGCGCGGCGGGGGACGGGGTGGCCGGGGCCGGGCGCGCCGCCGCAGCTTGGGGAGCGGCGGGCGCAGCGGATGCCGCCGGGGCAGCGGCCCTGGCAGGCGCGGGCGCGTCTTGCAAGGCAGAGGCGACAACGGTGCGCAGCTGTTTGAGATCGACCGGCTTGGTGAGGTAGTCAAACGCGCCGGCCTTGAGGGCTTCCACGGCGGTTTCGGGAGAGCCGTAGGCCGTCACCATGATGCTGCGCTCCGGCCTTCTGGCGGCGGCCAGTTCGCGCAGCAGCTCCATGCCCAGGCCGTCAGGCAGGCGCATGTCGGTAATGAGCACGTCAAACGTGGCTTCGGCCAGGGCGCTGCGGGCTTCGGCCAGCGTGCTGGCGGTCTGCACCTGATGGCCTTCGCGGATGAGGGCCAGCTCGTAGAGGGTGAGCAGGTCGGGTTCGTCATCAACGACAAGAATGCGTGCGGCTGTAGTCATGGCGGTCAGGCGGGATCATTGAGCGCAAGCTGGGGCTGCACGGGCACGGCGGCGGGCGCGGCAACGCGCTCAAGGGTGACGAAGAATTCGTTGCCTTCCACAAGCTGCCCCTCATACAGACGCGAGGCGCGTTCGTAGGCGATGGCGCCGCCGTGGCGCTGGCACAGCTCGCGGCAGATGAAAAGCCCCAGGCCGCTGGAGCGGCTTTCGGAAGAAAAAAACGGCTCGAACAAGTGGCGTTGCACGCCCGGCTCCAGCGCAGGGGCTTTGCTCCAGACCGCCAGGCGGGCCTGCTTCGCAGAGACGAGTTCCGTCACGACCTGAATGGCCCCTTCGCCTGGCGCGGCATAACGCAAGGCGTTGTCCAGCAGATTGACCAGCACGCGGTGCAGATGGTCAGTGGTAAAGCGCACCTGTGCGTCTTCGCCTCTGAGCGTGATGCGCAGATTGCCTTTGATGCCGTGCTGGCGCACCCAGCCGGTGCAGATATCGGCCACCTCTTCGTCAAGCGCGATTTGCTGCAATGTGCCCGTGCTGCCTTCGTGCTGCACGCGGGCAGCGTCCAGCACGTCATTGACGATGCGGCCCAGCCGCTGGGCGTTTTGCGCCACCATGCCCGACAGGCGCCGCATGGCCGGATCGTCCAGCTGCTCCAGCAGCAGCGCGTTGGCCTGGCTGATGGCCGCCAGCGGGTTGCGGATTTCATGCGCCACGGCGGCCGACAAACGCCCCATCGCGGCCAGCTTTTCAGTGCGCACGCGCGCCTGCATTTCGCGCAAATCCTGCATGAAAAACACGCACAGGCCCTTGGCGCTGGGCATGGGCGCGGGCGTATGCTGCACGCGCGCCAGCGCATGGCGTGCAGTCTGCCCCTCGCGTTGCAGGGTGATTTCAGCCGTGCGCTCCTGCCCGTCGGCCAGCACCTGCCGGGCCAGCGCCACCAGATCGGCCCAGGCGGCATCGTCCGTCAGCGCGAAAGAAGCGGGCGTGACCACCTCGTCCGTGCCCAGCATGGCGCGCGCGGCCGGGTTGGCGGCGCGCACCGCAAGCTGCTCGTCCACGACCAGCAGGCCATCGTGCATGTATTCGATCACCAGGTCATTGACCAGCGTTTGCAGCAGAGCCTCGGCGTGCGCGCGCCGGCCCTGGCTTTCTTCCTGCTTGAGCCGCGCGGCCAGCTGGCTGGTCAGCAAAGCCAGCACGAACAGACCCGCGCCGCTGAGCGCCGCTTGCGAGAAGCTGTCCACCGACACGCGGCTTTCCGTCAGATAGGTCCAGCCCGCGTTGGACAGCAGCAGCAACGTCGCCACGGCCGCCGTGCCCAGCGCCAGCGCCCGGGTGGCCAGCATGGCCGTCATCAGCACCGGCACCACGAACAGCGGCGTGTAGCTGGCGGCTTCCTGCCACCAGTGCAGCAGGGCGAATACCAGCAGATCCACGCCCGCCACCCACAGCCAGCGCACGCCAGCGGTGCGGACGGGCGGCGGCGTCAGCCACAGGCGGGTGACCAGCGTGATGACCAGATAGGTGACGCAGACCCACACCGCCACCTGCGGCGCCGGGCGGCCCATGCCCCACGCCAAGCCCTGCAAGGCCAGCAGCGCCAGGGCGATGAGCGTGCGCGCCGTCAAAAAGGCATTCCACAGCCTCGTGAAGCTGCGGCGCGTCTCTGGCGGCTGGGGCCACTCGGCCGCACTGGCGGCGGTCAGGCGGTTCAGCAGCCGCGCTTCGGCAAAACGGGCCTGTTCTGCGGAGGAAGAATTCACTCTTTTCTCTCCCCAGTGCGGGATAACGCGTCCTGCGCAGCCTTTGCCTGATGCGCCGCGCAGCAATACGCGCCACGGGCATCTTGCAAGGCTTCGCTGGCAGGCGTCTGCGTGCCGCACACCAGACAGCGAAGCATGGGCTGCGGGGCGGGGCGGGGCGGGGCCTCGCGGCTGACTTGGCGCATCTGCCGCAGCTGCCTTGCCAGGCGGCCCACCTGCGCCAGCCGCCGCAGCCACCACAGCCCGGCCACCACGGCCAGCAGCACCAGCAGTTTCATGCCGTGCGCTCCAGCAGCACTTCCAGCACAAAGCGCGAGCCTACATACGCCAGCAGCAGCAGCGCCGCACCTGCGTAGAGCACGTGGACGGCGCGCCGCCCGCGCCAGCCCAGCCGCCAGCGGCCCAGCAGCAGCACGGCGAACGTGACCCACGACAGCAGCGTGAACACGCGCTTGTGATCCCAGCGCCAGCCCGTGTGCTGGCTGCCATACAGCGTTTCGCCAAAAATGCCGCCAGCCAGCAGCGTGGCCGACAGCACGATGAAGCCGGCCGTGATCAGCCGGAACATCAACCGCTCCAGCGTCAGCAGCGGCACGCCGCTGGCGTTTTGTGCGCGCTGGCGCAGCAGGCGCTCGGAGCGCAGCATCAGCCAGCCGTGCGCTGTGGCGGCAGCAAACAACCCGTAGGAAGCGATGCCCAGCGCCCAGTGCAGCGGCAGCAAGGGCGATTGCGTGGGCGGAAGTTTCTGCCCCGGGAAAAACAGCGCCAGCAGCACCGCCGCCGAGCCAAAACCGGCCAGCGCCCAGCGCGCACGCAACTGGGGCAGCACCTGGCTTTCCACCACATACACCGTCACCACCAACCAAGCCGTCACGGACAGCGCCTGCGCGAAGCCAAAGCGCGCGCCGCCATGTCCGCCCAAGAGCGCCCAGCCCAGCGCCGCCGCATGCAACGCCCAGGCCACCACCAGCGCCCAGCGCGCACGCCTCTCGCCCAGCGCACGCCAAGCCAGCGCCGGCACGGCGTAAGCCAGCGCCGCGCCCGCGCCCAAAAGCACGCCTTCAAGAGGGGGGCTGGCTAAAATCATGCGCACAAGTTTAGCGGCTGGCCCCTCTGCGCAAGGGGCTTTTTCATGGCTCTTTCACGCTTTCGCCACCGCTGCTGCCCTCTTGGCTCTTCTTTCGCGCCTGGCGCGCGATTTCCCGATTTCCCTTGTCCGCGCCGCATTCCAGCGCCCTTTTCCATCGCCCTTCCTGACATGGCCTCCGCCCTTACCGAAAAACTCTCGCGCTTGGTCAAGCACATCAGCGGCCAGGCCCGCATCACCGAAAGCAACGTGGCCGACATGCTGCGCGAAGTGCGCATGGCCCTGCTGGAAGCCGACGTGGCCCTGCCCGTGGTGCGCGACTTCATCGCCCGCGTGAAAGAAAAAGCGCTGGGCCAGGAAGTGCTGGGCAGCCTCAAGCCCGGCCAGACGCTGGTGGGCATCGTCAATCGCGAGCTGGCCGCCACCATGGGCGAAGGCGTGAGCGACATCAACCTGGCCGCGCAACCGCCCGCCGTCATCCTCATGGCCGGCCTGCAAGGCGCGGGCAAAACCACCACCACGGCCAAGCTGGCGCGCCACCTGATCCAGAAGCGCAAGAAAAAAGTGCTCACCGTCTCGGGCGACGTGTACCGCCCCGCCGCCATCGAGCAGCTCAAAACCGTGACGGCGCAGGCCGGCGCCGACTGGTTCCCTTCCTCGCCCGATCAGCAGCCGCTGGACATCGCCCGCGCCGCCCTGGACCACGCCCGCCGCCAGTACTACGACGTGCTGCTGGTGGACACCGCAGGCCGCCTGGCCATTGACGAAGCGCTGATGCAGGAAATCAAAACCCTGCACGCCGCCCTCAAACCCGTGGAAACTTTGTTCGTGGTCGATGCCATGCAGGGCCAGGACGCCGCCAACACCGCCAAAGCCTTCAGCCAGGCGCTGCCGCTCACCGGCATCGTGCTCACCAAGATGGACGGCGACTCGCGCGGCGGCGCGGCGCTGTCGGTGCGGCAAATCACCGGCGCGCCCATCAAATTCGCGGGCACATCCGAAAAAATCGACGGCCTGGAAGTGTTCGACGCCGAACGCCACGCGGGCCGCATCCTCGGCATGGGCGACATCGTCGCTCTGGTGGAGCAAGTGGCCGAAGGCGTGGATTTGGCCGCTGCCCGGAAGCTGGCCGAAAAAATGAAAAAAGGCAGCGGCTTCGACCTGGAAGACTTTCTCGGCCAGCTCCAGCAGATGAAGCAAATGGGCGGCCTGGGCAGCTTCATGGACAAACTGCCCACCCAGCTGGCCGCCAAAGCCAGCGAAGCCGACCTGGCCCGCGCCGAAAAAGACATCCGCCGCAAGGAAGGCATCATCAACAGCATGACCCCCGAAGAGCGCCGCAAGCCCGAGCTGCTCAAGGCCAGCCGCAAGCGCCGCGTCGCCCAGGGCGCGGGCGTGCATGTGCAGGAAGTCAACCGCCTGCTCAAAGAGTTCGAGCAGATGCAGGGCATGATGAAACAGCTCAAAGGCAGCGGCCTGATGAAGCTCATGCGCCGCATGGGCGGCATGAAAGGCCTGGGCGGCCTGCTCGGCGGCGGCCTGCCGCCCATGCCTCCCGGAATGGGCGGAAAAGGGCCGTTTTAAGAACCTGTTCATGATCTGGCTGCGGTCAATCCACATCAGAAACAGGAGCAGATTTGAAGGCCAGATATGCCATTCAGCCCAGTTTGCACTAGGACATGATGCTACGAATAAAAGAGCGAAATCATGGTGCTTGCTGGCGCATGCCGCCGTCAAAGCCCAGGACGTAACGGCCGGAATCGCGCACCAAGTGAAGTTTGCCCCGGCAAAGCCCCTGCACCTCAGCCAGCAGGACAGCCTGCTCTTCGGGGCTGTGGTGGCGGGGCCGCAAGGCGGCGCCAGGCGCGGCAGGCAGCGTGGCTCTGTCAATGAATTCAATGACATAGAGCACACGCCACTGACTGCATTGCTGCATGACCCGCAACCCATTGCCAAACGGACAGCGGCGCAATCAACCGCAGTGGCCGCTGGCGCGCGCTGAAGCTGGCGCCGCATGGCATCGCCACAGTCAATGAGATGCCAGCCGCGTTCTGCACCCGTTCAAAGTCTGGCCCTGAGGAAAAAATTAGAAAGAGGAGCGAATTCAAGGGGCCTGAAATGCCTCTTACGGCCATTCCACTAGGCCGAATCGACATTCACCCCACCCACAAGGGAATCGATGCGAGGTAGAGGAAAGCCAGGAAGTGGGAGGGCTTGCGATCGAAGCGAGTGACGATGCGGCGAAACGGTTTGAGCCTGGCAAAGCAACGTTCGATGCGATTGCGTAGTCGGTACAGTGCCTTGTCGTAGGCACGCGGTTGCTGGCAGCTGCAAGGCGGGATCACCGGCTGGGCGCCGAGCGAGTGGATCTGCGCCACCAGTTGCCGGCTGTCATGGCCTTTGTCGGCCAAGACGCACTTGGGCTTGAACCCGGCCAGCAGCGCTGGCGCTTGCGTGATGTCGTTACGCTGGCCGCCAGTGAGGATAAATCGCACCGGGCGGCCCTGGCCATCCACCGCCATGTGGATCTTCGTGCTCAGACCTCCTGGGCAACGCCCCAGAGCCGGGTGCGTTGCCCCCTTTTCCGGTCGCCGCCTGTGCGTGCGCCCGGACAATGCTGCTGTCGATCAGCAGATACTCGTTGCTTCGATCCTGAATCAGGGACTGGAACACCCGCTCCCGGATGCCCTTGGCCGCCCAGCGGGTAAAGCGCTTGTGCACGCTCTTGCAGGCTCCGTAGCGCGTCGGCAGATCACTCCAGCGCGCCCCGGAGCGCAACACCCACAGCACGCCATTGACGAAGCTGCGGTTGTCCGCTGCCGTACGCCCAGGGTCACTGGCCTTGCCTGGGAGCAGATCTTCGATTCGCTCCCATTGGGTTTGGGTCAATTCGTAGCAGCTGGGCCGCGGATGCTTGGTCTCGGACATCCGCCGGAGATACCGGATGAATGTCGATTCGGCCTAGTAGCTGTTCTTCTCAATTCACGCAACTCGGTGGCCCCTTCGATGGAGTCATCGAATGCAACGACTCCGCTGTTAGTGAAGTCAGAAGAGCAAACGCAATTGGAGTTACTATCGACATTCGTTCTTCTTCATCCAGCAAACAAAAAGGCCTACCAATAGCTGGCAGGCCTTAAATATTGGTTGCGCGGGAAGGATTTGAACCTCCGACCTTTGGGTTATGAGCCCAACGAGCTACCAGGCTGCTCCACCGCGCGATAAAAGAAATTATATTGTACCTTATTCTTTAGCTTCCTGCAAGTCACTGCTCTCAACAACGACATCAGGTCTGTCTACCAGCTCAACAAAAGCCATCGGAGCGTTATCCCCTACGCGAAACCCCATCTTCAAAATGCGCGTATATCCTCCAGGACGGGCTTGATAGCGAGGCCCCAGTACGGCAAACAGCTTGACAACACTATCGCGATCGCGCAGACGATTAAATGCCAAGCGTTTATTAGCCAAAGAATCCTTCTTCGCAAGCGTGATCATGGGTTCAATGACCTTGCGCAGCTCTTTGGCCTTAGGCAAGGTCGTCTTGATTGCCTCATGCTCAATCAGCGAATTCATCATATTGCGCAGCATCGCTTGACGATGGGCGCTGGTGCGGTTGAGTTTGCGTAAACCATGACGGTGACGCATAGTGCTTCCTTTCTTTGCTTATAAAAGACCGCCGTATCAGGTACGGCCTTCGGCACATGGCGCCATTCATGGCGCACAAACGAACGACATCCAGCGGACATCATTCCAAAACTTCTCACTCATTCAATTAGCGCTTATCCAAACCCAAAGGCGGCCAATTTTCCAGCTTCATGCCAAGCGTCAGTCCACGAGAAGCCAGGACCTCTTTGATCTCATTAAGTGATTTACGCCCAAGATTCGGCGTTTTCAGCAACTCGTTTTCCGTTCTCTGAATCAAATCACCTATATAATAAATGTTTTCAGCCTTCAGACAGTTGGCCGAACGCACCGTTAATTCCAATTCATCGACAGGGCGTAACAAGATTGGGTCGAAACGATCCGCCGCCCCCTTCTGTGTTGACTGGTCGAAGGCCGCCAGCTCGTGCCCTTCCAGTTGGGCAAATACTGCCAACTGCTCAACCAAAATCTTGGCTGCTGCACGAACAGCATCCTCAGCACTGATCGTGCCATTCGTTTCAATATCCAAAACCAATTTATCAAGATCAGTGCGCTGCTCTACACGCGCGCTTTCTACGGCATAACTAACACGGCGAATCGGCGAAAAAGACGCATCAAGCACTATTTTCCCAATTGGCTTAGATCCCTCATCAGCGTAACGCCGGACATTGCCAGGAACGTAACCTCTGCCCTTCTCCACCCGAATCTGCATATCTAGCTTGCCGCCCTGCGAAAGCGTAGCAATAACATGCCCAGGGTTCACGACTTCTACATCATGAGGCACCTGGATGTCCGCTCCAGTTACCACCCCCTCTCCATCCTTACGCAGAGTTAGCGTCACCTCATCGCGGTTATGCAGTTTAAAGACGACTCCCTTGAGATTCAGCAGAATATTAACGACATCTTCCTGTACGCCGTCCAGAGTTGAATATTCATGAACAACGCCCGCAATCGTTACCTCAGTAGGAGCATATCCTACCATGGATGACAACAACACACGCCGCAAGGCGTTACCCAAGGTGTGACCATATCCCCGCTCAAAAGGCTCTAATATCACCTCGGCTCGATTGTCATCCAAAGATTCGACCGTAATACTTTTGGGTTTCAGCAAATTTGTTTGCATATTCCGAACTTCCTCTCAATACCTGCGGTTCGTTGCACCAGCAAGGTTGGTGAAGCACCAAACCCGCCAAGGTGGCGGGCGTGGAACACTAAGGGACGAGACCCAAAACTAGCGTGAATACAATTCAACAATCAACGATTCATTAATATCAGCACCAAATTCATCGCGATCTGGCACCTTCTTGAAAACGCCTTCCGCTTTGTCGACGCTGACCTCAACCCAAGATGGCATACCCACTTGAGCAGCCAATTGCAAGGCCTCTTGGACACGTGTCTGTTTTCTGGATTGCTCGCGGACAGCGATGATATCGCCCGCTTTCACCAAATATGAGGGAATGTTCACAGACTGGCCATTCACGAGAATGGCCTTGTGCGAAACCAACTGGCGCGCTTCGGCACGAGTCGATCCAAAACCCATACGATAAACCACGTTATCCAGACGAGATTCGAGTAGAAATAGGAGATTCGCGCCTGTATTTCCGCGACGGCGATCAGCCTCCGAAAAATAACGGCGAAACTGCTTTTCCAAAACACCGTACATGCGCTTAACCTTCTGTTTTTCGCGCAACTGCAAGCCATAATCTGAGGTGCGTGAGCCAGAAGTCCGACCATGCTGACCGGGTTTCGTATCGAATTTCGCCTTGTCACTAATCGAGCGACGGGCGCTCTTCAAGAAAAGGTCTGTGCCTTCGCGACGAGAAAGCTTAGCCTTGGGTCCGATATAACGTGCCACCTTAAATTCCTTTTTTCCTTCTTCCTCACTTATTAGGTGAGGGAGCCTTCACGCTGAACAATGCGACGGCAGTGGTCTTGATTGCAAACACCAGAACAAACCGATCCTGGCAACGATAATATTAAATGCGTCGCCGCTTCTGAGGACGGCACCCATTATGAGGGACAGGCGTCACATCGGAAATCGATGTAATACGGATTCCAAGAGCTGCCAGCGCACGAACAGAAGACTCCCGACCCGGACCTGGCCCTTTGATTTCAACATCAAGATTTTTGATGCCCTGATCTTGCGCTGCACGGCCTGCCACCTCTGAAGCAACCTGCGCAGCAAAGGGGGTAGATTTGCGTGACCCTTTAAATCCTTGCCCACCAGAGGAAGCCCAAGACAAGGCATTCCCCTGCCTATCAGTGATCGTAATAATGGTATTGTTAAATGAAGCATGCACATGAGCGACCCCGTCCGCAATATTTTTGCGGACCTTCTTGCGTACGCGCTGTGCAGCATTCCCTGCAGGAGACTTTGCCATAACTGTTCTCTCTTAAATTATTTTTTCAAAGACTGAGCCGCCTTACGAGGCCCCTTGCGGGTTCGTGCATTTGTGCGCGTGCGTTGCCCACGCAAAGGCAGTCCCCGGCGATGACGAAAACCTCGATAACACCCGATGTCCATAAGGCGTTTAATATTCATCGTAGTTTCGCGGCGAAGGTCGCCTTCAATTACGAATCGGGAAACCTGGTCACGAATCTTTTCCAGATCGGCATCACTCAGATCCTTAACCTTCTTAGAATACGAAATGCTGCAAGCGTCGCAAATCTTGCGCGCTCGCGCACGACCAATGCCATAAATAGCCGTCAACCCGATCTCTGCGTGTTGATGCGGTGGGATATTGATACCAGCAATACGAGCCATAGTTTCTAGCCTCTAAACAATTTATCGCAGGAAAGTGACGCCACTCAACCCTGACGCTGCTTATGCCGCGGATCTGAGCAAATCACGCGCACGACATTTTTGCGCCTGATAATTTTGCAGTTGCGACAAATCTTCTTTACTGATGCGGAAACTCTCATCCAATTCTCCTAAACCAAAATATTCACTTCTACAGAGACGCCTTGAAGCTCGCTTTTTTCAACAGAGACTCATATTGCTGACTCATCATGTACGTCTGAACCTGCGCCATAAAATCCATTGTCACGACAACCAAAATCAACAACGAGGTTCCGCCAAAATAAAACGGCACATTGTATTTCAGTATCAAAAACTCTGGCAACAAGCAAACCAAGGTCACATAGATAGCACCAACAAAAGTCAAACGTGCCAGAATTCTGTCGATAGCCTTAGCAGTATTCTCTCCAGGCCGGACGCCAGGAATAAAAGCACCACTCTTCTTCAGATTATCCGCCGTCTCCCTACTATTAAAAACCAGCGCCGTATAGAAAAAACAAAAACCAATAATAGCTGTCGCATACAGCATAATATAAATTGGCTGCCCAGGAGAAAGCGCCGCGGCAATATCACTAAGCCAATGGGTAGACTCTCCTGCACCAAACCACCCAACGACTGTTGCCGGCAATAAAATAATAGAAGAAGCAAAAATCGGCGGAATAACGCCTGCCATATTTAATTTTAACGGCAAATGAGACGACTGCCCCCCGTAAACTTTGTTGCCAACCTGCCTGCGGGCATAGTTTACCAAGATTTTTCGCTGTCCACGCTCAACGAACACGACAAAATAAGTTACCAGCACAACCAGTGCGCAGATAAACAGCGCCACTATCTCGCTCATCGCTCCTGAACGAACCAGCTCAAGCATGCCACCAATAGCTCCTGGCAACCCAGCAGCGATACCCGCAAAAATTAGTATTGAAATACCATTCCCCAAGCCTCGCTCGGTAATCTGCTCACCAAGCCACATCAAAAACATAGTTCCAGCAGTCAGACTAACCACCGTTGTCAATTGAAAAAGCAATCCCGGATTCAGTACCAATCCTTGCGACGATTGCAACGCAACTGCAATTCCCCAAGACTGGAAGATTCCCAGCGCCAAGGTTCCATATCGTGTGTATTGGGTGATCTTGCGCCGACCAGCCTCACCCTCTTTTTTGAGCTGCTCGAAAGATGGAACAACGTAGGAAACAAGCTGCATGATGATCGATGCCGAAATATAAGGCATGATCCCTAATGCAAAAACCGTAAAACGAGAAAGCGCCCCACCAGAAAACATATTGAACAAATTCAATATGCCCCCTCCTTGGCTTGAAAAAAACTGCCGTAATTGGTCTGGATTGATGCCCGGAACTGGTATATGCGCGCCAACTCGATATACCACGAGCGCCAGCAGCAGAAAAACAAGGCGACGGCGTAGGTCACCATATTTTCCCGTTTTCGCGATCCGCACTGCGTCTATTGCCACGATGTCCGCTCTAATCAGACAATGGAACCACCAGCCGCTTCAATTGCCAGCCTCGCCCCTGCCGTCGCAGCCACACCCGTCAATTTAACAGCCTTCGTCAGATTTCCGGACTTGATCACCTTGACAGTCTTGGCATGAGCAGGTACTAAACCCCTTTCTTTCAGCAGCAATAAATCAATCACTTCAACTTGCAAACAAGCCAAATCCGAGAGCGTAATTTCCGCGTTAAATCTCAAGGAAACAGACTTGAACCCTCGCTTCGGCAATCGACGCTGCAAAGGCATCTGACCACCCTCAAAGCCGACCTTATGGTAACCGCCAGAACGCGACTTTTGGCCCTTGTGACCTCGGCCAGCAGTTTTCCCCAGACCAGAGCCAATGCCACGCCCAACGCGGCGACGCGCGTGTTTAGCTCCCGCAGCGGGCTTAATTCCATTAAGTTCCATTTGCAATCCTTTAATTAACAACCGATTAAAGCAATTTAACCAGGTAGTCAACCTTATTGATCATGCCTCGAATTGCCGGAGTATCTTCCAGCTCACGCACGCTATTTAACCTACGCAAACCCAAACCACGGACGGTCGCACGATGAGACTCTTTGCATCCAATCGGGCTGCGGACAAGCTGAACTTTTAACGTCTTGTTTTCCTTAACCATCTCTCACATCCCTGCGAATTACGCAAACAAATCATCGACACTTTTGCCTCTCTTGGCAGCAACTTCCGCAGGAGTCGTACAGTTGGCAAGCGCGTCAAATGTGGCCCGTACCATATTATATGGATTAGAAGAACCGTGACTTTTCGCCACGATATCAGTAATTCCCATCACCTCAAATACAGCGCGCATAGGGCCGCCAGCAATGATGCCCGTACCCTTCGGAGCAGGCGCCATCATGACAACAGCGGCACCATGCGTCCCCGTTACATTATGGTGAATGGTGCCATCCCTTAAAGAAACTTTCGTCATGTTGCGACGGGCCTCATCCATGGCCTTTTGCACCGCGGCAGGCACCTCTTTGGATTTCCCCTTACCCATGCCAACTCGCCCGTCGCCATCGCCAACAACAGTCAAAGCAGCGAAGCCGAGAATACGGCCCCCTTTAACAACTTTAGTAACGCGGTTGACTGAAATCATCTTTTCGCGCAAGCCATCCTCAGGGCCATCGCTTTGCATTTTCGCCTGAAATTTAGCCATTTTGATTCGCCTCGCAAAAATTAAAACTGCAATCCAGCCTCACGCGCAGCATCGGCCAGCGCCTTGACACGTCCATGATAAGAAAAGCCAGACCGATCGAAAGCGACCTTTTCTACGCCAACAGCCTTGGCACGCTCGGCGATACGCTTACCAACGATCTCTGCAGCCGCCACATTGCCACCCTTTCCAGATCCACCCAATTGCTTGCGAACTTCTGGCTCTATCGTTGAAGCGCTCGCCAATATACGGGCGCCATCGTCAGAAATCAAACTGGCGTAAATATGCAAATTGGTTCTATTGACCGCAAGACGCGCGATCCCTTGTTCTGCAATACGGATACGGGTCTGCCGGGCGCGACGCAGACGTTGCTCTTTTTTATTCAACATGATGAGAAGCCTTTATTTCTTCTTGGTCTCTTTAATGATGACCTTTTCGTCAGCATAACGCACACCCTTGCCTTTGTAAGGCTCCGGAGGCCGTATTGCACGAATCTCAGAAGCGATTTGGCCGACTCGTTGGCGATCAGCTCCTTTAATCACGATTTCCGTCGGCGAAGGAGTAGCTACAGAAATACCTGCAGGCATCTCAATAATTACAGGATGCGAAAACCCAAGCGCAAGATTCAGCTTATTGCCTTGCGCCTGAGCGCGGTAGCCCACGCCCACCAAGGCCAACTTCTTTTCAAACCCTTTGCTTACGCCAACGACCATGTTGTTGACAAGCTGTCGCATGGTTCCACTCATGGCATTTGCTTCCCGCGTTTCATCAGCAGGTTCAAAAGACAAAACACCATTTTGAGACGAGATTTTCACTAAAGCGTTCTGAGCCAATTTCAGCTCTACTCCGCCGCCTTTGACCGTAATTTGATCATCCTTCAAGTTGACATCGACGCCAGAAGGTATCGCCACGGGCATTTTTGCTACACGGGACATTTCATCTCTCCTTTGTTCCGCGCATTAGGCCACGTAGCACAACACTTCGCCACCAACACCGGCAGCGCGCGCCTTGCGATCCGTCATAACGCCTTTTGGAGTCGTCACGATTGCCACCCCCAGACCATTCATCACCTGAGGCAACTTCTCGCACCCTTTATAAACGCGCAGGCCAGGGCGGCTTACACGCTCAATACGCTCGATAACAGGCCGACCTGCGTAGTATTTCAGAGTGATCTCCAACTCTGACTTCTTGCCATCAGCCTTCACCTGAAAACCATCAATATATCCTTCATCTTTCAGCACCTGGGCAATTGCCACCTTGACTTTGGAAGAAGGAACTACAACTGTAGATTTTGCGACCATTTGCGCATTGCGAATGCGCGTGAGCAGGTCGGCAATGGGATCACTCATGCTCATTATGTATCTCCTGCCCGGATTACCAACTTGCCTTGGTTACGCCAGGGATATCGCCAGAAAAGGCCATTTCGCGAATCTTGGCTCGACCCAGTCCAAATTGACGAAATGTGCCACGCGGACGCCCTGTAATTTCGCAGCGATTGCGCTGGCGCGTTGGATTGGCATTTCGCGGCAGTTTCTGCAATGCCAGACGGGCTTGTGCACGTTCTTCCTCGGAACGTTTGACATCACCAGCGACAGCCTTTAGTTCGGCATATTTAGCCGCATATTTGGCGGCCAGGTTTTTGCGCTTGAGTTCACGCTCGATCAAAGCGGTTTTTGCCACAACGTTACCCTTTAGTTCTTGAACGGAAAACGGAAAGCTGAAAGCAGCGCCTTGCACTCTTCATCAGACTTGGCCGTCGTCGTAATGCTGATGTTCAACCCTCGCAAAGCATCCACCTTGTCGTATTCGATTTCGGGGAAAATAATTTGCTCTTTGACGCCCACGTTGTAATTTCCGCGCCCGTCAAAAGAACGTCCCGAAATACCCCGAAAATCTCGCACGCGAGGCAATGCAACGGTTACAAAGCGATCAAGAAACTCATACATGCGAACGCCACGCAGCGTCACCATGCAGCCAATCGCCTGCCCCTCGCGGATCTTGAAGCCAGCAATGGCCTTGCGGGCCTTGGTCACAACAGGCTTCTGACCGGCAATGCGCGCCAGATCCGACACCGCGTGATCCATCACCTTCTTATCAGCCACAGCTTCGCTCACACCCATATTCAGGGTGATTTTGCTCAGACGAGGAACTTCCATAACGGATTTGTAGCCGAACTTTTGCATCAGTTCGGGCACCACTTTTTCGCGATAGTGTTGTTGCAGTCGTGCCATTTCACGCCACCCTGATTTCTTCACCGCTGGACTTGAACACACGGACACGCTTACCATCCGCAAGCGCCTTGACACCCACGCGATCAGCCTTGCCTGTTGCGCTATTGAAAATGGCGATATTGGATTGATGAATCGGCATCGTCTTTTCAGTGATGCCGCCAGGCACACCCATCATGGGATTGGGTTTGACGTGCTTTTTCACAATATTCACGCCTTCGACAATCACGCGTTCTTCACTGACGCGCGAAAGCACTTTTCCGCGCTTGCCCTTGTCGCGCCCGGCAATCACGATGACTTCATCGCCTTTGCGAATCTTCTTCATGGCAACAGCCCTTTCAGATAACCTCAGGGGCCAGCGACACGATCTTCATGAATCGCTCGGAACGCAGCTCGCGCGTCACCGGACCAAAAATGCGGGTGCCAATCGGCTCCAGCTTGTTGTTGAGCAAAACGGCGGCATTGCCGTCAAACTTGATGAGCGAACCATCAGGCCTGCGCACGCCTTTGGCCGTGCGCACCACCACGGCGCTATAAACCTCGCCTTTTTTGACGCGGCCACGCGGAGCGGCTTCTTTCACGCTCACCTTAATGATGTCGCCAACACTTGCGTAACGGCGCTTGGATCCACCCAGCACCTTGATGCACAGGACGGACTTGGCGCCGGTGTTATCGGCAACCTCGAGTCGAGATTCAGTCTGGATCATTTCAATTTCCCAACTTGCACCCTGCCAGATCACCAACAGGAACAGTCTTGGGCCCGTGTATGGGCAGAATTTGCTTGAGCCACCCGCTTTGAGCAGCTCGAAAGCAAGTGAAGCAGCGGATTATGGCAACCTGAAACAAGCTTGTCAAGCTTTTTTTGCACCTCCAAGACTGCCATATTGGATAGTCAAGGTCAGAAAGCTTTCCAGCCCGGCATCCCGGCCCGTCTCTTCTTGCAGCACATTCGCCACGGCAGGCGCCACGGCAGCCGCAGCCGCAGCGTCCAGAAACAGCAGGCGCGAGCGGCGCGCCAGCACATCTTCCACGCTGCGGGCGTATTCATGCCGCGCCGCAAAGCGCACCATGGCCTCGCTCAGCCCGTCCGTCATCCAGCGTTCATGCCCCGGCAGTTGCGCCAGCGCATCCGCTTCGCCGCCATACAAATGCGGCCCGGGCGCCTCGTTCAACGGCACGGCTTGCGCGCCATCCGGCAAGGCGCCCACCAGCTTCAAGCCTGCCGTGCGCGATGCGCCTTGCGGCACCAGGCCCGCGTCGGCGCAGCGGGCCAGCACGTCCTGGGCCATGGCGCGGTAAGTCGTCCATTTGCCGCCCGTCACGGTCACCAGCCCGCTTGCGTCGATCAGGATGGTGTGCTCGCGGCTGATTGACTTGGTTGCAGCCTGGCTCTGCGGCTTGACCAGCGGCCGCAGCCCCGCCCACTGGCTGCGCACATCGGCGCGCCGGGGCGGGCGGCGCAGGTAGCGCCCCGCTTCGCGCAAGATGAAGTCCACTTCATCTTCTTGCGGGCAAGGCTCCAGCGGCAAATCATGGCGCGGGTTGTCCGTCGTGCCCAAAATGAGTTTGCCCAGCCACGGCACGGCAAACAGAACGCGCCCGTCCGCCGTGCTGGGCACCAGCAGCGCGCGGCGGCCAGGCAGAAAGTCCTGATCCACCACCACATGCACGCCCTGGCTGGGCGCAACCAGCGCGCTTGCGCTGCGCCCTGTGGCTGCGGCGTCCTGCTGGCGCAAGGCGTCCACCCACACGCCTGAGGCGTTGATGACGCAGCCCGCCTCAATGTCATATTCCTGCCCTGTTTCGGCATCCCTTGCCCGCAGCCCCGCCACCTTGCTGCCTGCGTGGCGCAACTGCGTCACGGGGCAATGGTTCACCAGCAAAGCGCCATGCGCCGCCGCCGTGCGCGCCAGCGCCAGCGCCAGCCGCGCGTCGTCAAACTGCCCATCCCAATACTGCACGCCGCCCTTCAGGCCCTGCGGCTGCGCGCCCGGCAGGCGGTTTTGCACGGCAATCGTGCCCAGCCACTGCGTACTCCCCAAACTGGCCTGGCCCGCCAGCAGGTCATAAACCTTCAGCCCCATGCCGTACCAGGGCGTTTCCCACCAGCTGTAAGACGGCATCACGAACGCCAGCGGCTGCGCCAGATGGGGCGCCGCCGCCAGGATGTGCGCGCGCTCGTGCAGCGCCTCGCGCACCAGCGCCACATTGCCCTGCGCCAGATAACGCACCCCGCCATGCACCAGCTTGGTGGCGCGTGACGAAGTGCCCTTGGCAAAGTCATGCGCTTCCAGCAGCAGCACTTTCAGGCCGCGCACTGCCGCATCCAGTGCCACGCCCAGCCCCGTGGCGCCGCCGCCAATCACCGCCACGTCATACCGCCCGGGCCGGACCAGACGTTGCATCAGCTCAGATCGATGGGTCGGCAAAGGGGCGGCAGTCATGAAGTACACGCAGCGGTATTGAAAAAGAGGGGCGAGTGTATGCAGGGGCGGCGCTCTTCGCCTGCATTCACTATCAAATCAATAGCTGCAAATCCAGTCTGCACCAGGACTTCAGGCCGATTTGATGCATGACGGCGCGAACCGCATGCCCTGCCGGCAGATCAGCCGGCGGGCTGCTCCAGAAAGTTTCTGAGCATGGCGTGGCCGTGCTCGGTCAGCACGCTTTCGGGGTGGAACTGCACGCCTTCGATGGGCAGGGTTTTGTGGCGCACGGCCATGATTTCGCCGTCATCGTCGCTGGCGGCGGTGATTTCCAGCTCCGGCGGACAGGTGGCGCGCTCAATCACCAGCGAGTGGTAGCGATTGACGGTGAACTGCCTGGGCAGCCCGGCGAACACGCCTTTTTGATCGGTGGTGATGACGCTGGTTTTGCCGTGCATTTGCCGCCCGGCGCGCACGATGCGCCCGCCCAGCGCCTCGCCTATGGCCTGGTGGCCCAGGCACACGCCGAGGATGGGCACTTTGCCCGCAAAGTGGCGAATGGCAGCCACCGACACGCCCGCCTGCGCTGGCGCGCAAGGGCCGGGGCTGATGCACAGGCGGCTGAATTCGCCCCGGGCAAAGCGCGCCTGCAAATCTTCCAGCGTGGTTTCGTCGTTGCGCAGCGTGCTCACGCGCGCGCCCAGCTCGCCAAAGTACTGGACGATGTTGAAAGTAAAGCTGTCGTAGTTGTCAATCATCAAGAGGTTCATGGCGCGGCTCCTGCACAAGAGGATGAAGCGGAATCGGGGCCAGCCTGCAAGCGGCGCAGCTCTTCGTGCTCATGGGCAATGCAGCAGTCGATAAGGGCGCGGTAGATGCGCTCCAGCAGGCCGGGGTTGCCGCCTTCGGCGGCGGCCTGCTCGCGCACGCGGGCCACGATCTGGTCGATGCGGGCCTGGTCATGAACCAGCCGGGCATCGCCCTTGATGCGGGCCGCTTGCGTCATGTAGCCGCAGCGGGTCACGAGCAGGGGCACAAGGGCGTCGTCCAGCGCGTCCACGCAGGCGCGCACTTCGGCCATGTTTTCGCAGTGGCGAACCTGGGCAATGGCTTTCATGATCAGTGCAGCCCTTCTTCCACCAGCTCGCTGGCGCGCAGCAGGGCGCGGGCCTTGGCCTCGGTTTCGCGCCACTCCATTTCAGGGTCGCTGTCGGCCACGATGCCGGCGGCCGCCTGGGTGTAGAGCCGCCCGCCCTTGACGATGCCGGTGCGAATGGCAATGGCCAGGTCCATGTCGCCCGCGTAGCTGATGTGGCCGCACGCGCCGCCATACACGCCCCGCTTGCTCGGCTCCAGCTCGTCTATCAGCTCCATCGCGTGAATCTTGGGCGCGCCGCTCAAGGTGCCGGCGGGGAAGGTGGCCCGGAGCACGTCCATGTGGCTCATGCCGTCCAGCAGCAGGCCTTCCACATTGCTGACGATGTGCATGACATGGCTGTAGCGCTCCACGGCAAAGGCTTCGGTCACTTTCACGCTGCCGATGCGGGCGATGCGGCCAATGTCGTTGCGGGCCAGGTCAATGAGCATGACGTGCTCGGCGCGCTCCTTGGGGTCGGCCAGCAGCTCGGCTTCGGCGGCCTGGTCGGCCTCGGGCGTGGCGCCGCGCGGGCGCGTGCCCGCCAGCGGGCGGATGGTGATCTTCTGCCCGCCTTCGGCCCGCTCGTGGCGCACCAGGATTTCGGGGCTGGAGCCGACAACGTGGAAATCGCCCAGGTCATAAAAATACAGATAGGGCGACGGGTTGAGCGAGCGCAGCGCGCGGTAGAGCGACAGCGCATCGCCCGCAAAGGGCTTGGACAGGCGCTGGCCCACTTCCACCTGCATGAAGTCGCCCGCCGCGATCAGCTCCTTGGCGCGCGCCACGGCGGCCAGGAAATCGGCCTTGTCGAACTCGCGGTGCACGGCTTGCGCGGGCGCGGGCCGCAGGCGCGGCGGAATCACGGGCTGGCACAGGCGCTCGTGCAGCTCGTGCAGGCGCGCGCGTGCACGCTCGAAAGCGCCCGCCTGGGCCGGATCGGCATAGACGATGAAATGCAGCTTGCCCGTGAGGTTGTCAATGACGGCCACCTCCTCGCAGTGCAGCAAAAAAATGTCCGGGCAGCCCAGCGTGTCAGGCGGGCAGGTGTGCGCCAGCTTTTTCTCGATGTGGCGCACCGTGTCATAGCCAAAGTAGCCCGCCAGCCCGCCGCAAAAGCGCGGCGCCGCCGGCGGCAGCGCCACCTTGAAGCGGCGCTGGTAGCGCTCGATGAAATCCAGCGGATTGCCCGGGGCGGTTTCCACCACCTGGCCATCGGTCACCACCTCGGTTTTCGCCTGCTCGCCAAAGCCGCTGGCGCGCAAAAAAGTGCGCGCGGGCAGGCCAATGAACGAGTAGCGCCCGAAACGCTCGCCGCCCACCACCGACTCCAGCAAAAAGCTGTAGCGGCGGCCGCCCGTGTCATCCGGCTTGCCCGGCGTGGCCGTGAGCTTCAGATACAGCGACAGCGGCGTCTCCAGATCGGCGAACGCCTCGGCCACCAGCGCAATGCGGTTGTAGCCCTGCGCGGCCAGGGCCTTGAATTCCTGCTCGGTCATGAATCGGTTACCTGTCATCAGAAAAACATGCGCGCAAAGCCAGCCGCTGGCACGCGCGAAAGAAACTTGAAAAGGGGAAAAAGGCTGCGGCGGCGGCCTCCGCCGCGCGCGCCCATTGCGGACGCGAAAGCCAGGGGCAAAGTCAGCGCGCAGGCTTGCGCCAGGGCCACGCCCCCCGGGCGCGGCGGCCCGCATCAGCAAAAGAAAAAAGCGGCGGCAACATGGGGCGGGCAGTTTACTGGAGGGCCAGCAAACAAGCTGGCGGCGGCAAGCAGGCTGAAAACGGCGCGGGAAAAGCGCCTTGATTCGCTCTTTGCTCTTTGTTTCATAGCGCACTATCGCGCCAATAAAGCGGCAAGTGGCTTTTTTGCCCCTTTGAATTCGCTCTTCTTATTGAAGTATCCGGCTGCCGGGCCGCCCGCGTGATCAAGCCGCTTGCAGGCGCTTGGCGATGGCGGGCAAATCCGGCAGCACGGCATCTGCGCCTTCCTGCTCGACTGGGCAGCCGTAGTTGTAGCCATAGGGCAGCAAGAAGACGGGGCAGCCCGCCGCGCGCGCGGCCTGCGCGTCGTTGCGCGAGTCGCCCACCATCAGCGTGGCCGCAGGGGGCGCGCCCAGCAGGCGGCAGGTTTCCAGCAGCGGCAGCGGATCGGGCTTCTTGCGCGCGAAGGTGTCGCCGCCGTGAATGAAGCGGAAAAACGGCGCCAGCCCCAGCCTGCGCATCAGCTCGCGGGCAAAAGCCTGCGGCTTGTTGGTCAGGCACGCCAGCGGCAGCCCCTGCGCCTGCAAGGCCGCCAGCCCTTCGCGCACGCCCGGATAGAGCCGGCTGTGCGTGCCATTGACTTGCTCGTACGCCTGCAAGTAAGCGGCCCAGGCCTGATTGAACGTGGCCTCATCGGGCATTGCCCCGCCATCTTGCAGGGCCAGCACGCAGCGCAGCAAATGCTCCGTGCCGCGCCCCACGAAGCGGGCGATCTGCTCGCGCTCGATGCGGGGGCGGCGCATCTGCCGCAGCATGGCGTTCAGGGCGGCGTCAAAGTCGCCCAGCGTATCGACGAGCGTGCCGTCGCAGTCAAGCATGACGGCCTGGATGGGAGCTGGCATAGGGCGCGGGAAATGAAAAGACGAAAAGGAAAAGAGAAAAAGAAGACAGCGGCGATTGTCCGCTGGCCGCTTTTGGCAGGCCGCCGCCGTCAGGCAAGCAGGCACGCTGGTTTCGCGCTTGATTCAGCTCTCGAATCAAGAGCATGATGTCCTAGTGGAAACTGCGCTAGACGGCATTTACACCCACTCAAATTCGCTCCTCTTTTTGGGGTAATGGCGCGCCATGCGGCGGCCCGCGCCTGGCCGCCCTGGCCTTCAGTTCAGCGCCATGGAGAGCTTGCGGCGGTAGCGCGAGACGAGTTCGGCCTGCGGGTCTTGCTGCGCGGCGGCGGCCTTGCCGGTCAGCTCGATGCCGCCAGCGCTCTTGCCTTCATGCGCCTTGGCCTTGTCGGGCGCGGGCGTGAGCAACTCCAAAATGGCCACGTAGGTTTTGCGGGCCAGATCGCCTTCCCATTGGCGGTCGCGCAGGATGATTTCGAGCAGCTCGTCCATCGCCTGCGTCCACACGCCTTCGGCCATGAGGATTTGCGCTTTCTGATAGCGCGCGGTGAAGTTGCGCTTGTCTTGCGCAATGGCCGCATCCAGCTCCGCCAGCTTCCACTGCCCCCAGTCGCCTGCCTTGGCGGCGCGCGCCGCCTGCAGCCAGTGATGGAGCGCGTCAAAGCGCAAGGGGCGCGGCTCGCGCGCCAGCGGCTCTTGCAGGGCCGCGCCCGCTTCGTCAAGCCGGCCAGTGGCAATCAAGAGGCGCACGTAGTCAAAGCGGGCCTCGTCATTGGCCGGGTCTTGCGCCAGCGCATCGGCCAGCTTGGCCAGGGCGGCGGCCGGGTCGCCCGATTCAAGCAGCGCGTCGGCTTCTTGCACGCTGCCCTCGGCGGCCACGGCGCCTTCGCTGGGCACGTGCTTGTCCAGAAACTGGCGCACCTGCCCGGCAGGCAGCGCGCCGGTAAAGCCGTCCACCGGCTGGCCGCCCTTGAGCAAGATGCACGTGGGCAGGCTGCGAATGCCAAAGGCTGCGGCCAGTTGCTGCTGCCGGTCTGAATCCACCTTGGCCAGCACAAAGCGGCCTGCGTATTCGTCCTCCAGCTGCTCCAGCACGGGGCCAAGCGACTGGCAGGGGCCGCACCAGGCCGCCCAGAAATCGAGCAGCACGGGCGTGTGCATGGAAGCGGCGATGACTTCGCTTTCAAAGTTTTGCAGGGTGACTTCAATCATGAAAAACGCTCTCTGGATGAATCAGTGAAACGGGGAAAATCGGGCCAAAAAACCATTGTGCAAGATGATGACCGACACGCCCGCCCCTTCCGGAACCCCTTCTCAAACCTCTTCCCAAGCCCCTCTCGTCGGCGTGCTCATGGGCTCCAGCAGCGACTGGGAAACCATGCAGCACGCCGTGCAAATGCTGCAATCCTTTGGCGTGCCGCACGAGGCGCGCGTGGTCTCGGCCCACCGCATGCCCGACGAGCTGTTCGCCTACGCCGAAGGCGCGCGCGGCCGGGGGCTTGAAGCCATCATCGCGGGCGCAGGCGGCGCCGCCCACCTGCCCGGCATGCTGGCGGCCAAAACGCCCGTGCCCGTGCTGGGCGTGCCCGTGGCCTCGCGCCACTTGCAAGGCGTGGACTCGCTGCACAGCATCGTGCAAATGCCCAAGGGCGTGCCCGTGGCCACCTTCGCCATTGGCGCGGCGGGCGCAGCCAACGCGGCGCTGTTTGCCGTTGCCATGCTGGCCTGCCGCGACGCCGCCTTGCGGCAAAAGCTCGACGCATTCCGCGCCGCCCAGACCGAAGCGGCCCGCGCCATGAAGCTGCCGCCAGCGGCCTAGAACCGGTTCACCCGCCGCCCGCAGAGGCGGCAGAGCAAGGCCAAAGCGCCTGCCATTTCGCTCCTTATTTCGCTCCTTTATTCGGAGCATAACGTCCTAGTGGATACTGCGCGAAGCGGCATTTCCGGCCCTTGAATTCGCTCCTGTTTTTGGCACTCTCAGGCTGATGCGCAGGCCCTGTCTGGCCCATCCGCCGCGCGCAATGGCCGCCCGGCGGATCACGAGTCGCTTCTGCGGCCAAAAACCCTTTGGGCCTTGAAGTGAACCAGGCTCAGATAAGCCGCCACGTAGCTGGCGGCAAAAAGCAGGCAAAAAGCCAGCAGCACGGCGCTGTTGCGCCAGAACAGAACGGCCGGCGCCACGGTGAGCAGCAAAAAGCCCCAGAGATAGGGCGCAGTGCGGCTGTTGCGCTTGAGCATGGCAGCGGCCTCGTCTTCTTGCAGCACGCTGCACGCCAGACGGCGGTAGATGAGCTGGTGCAGGTGCAGCGCGTCAGCCATGCCGGGCGAGTCGCCCCGGGCCAGCTTGCGGTAGATGGAAAAAATGGTCTCCCACACCGGATACATCAGCACCAGCACGGGAAACCACGGCGACACGCCCGGGTGGCGCTGCACCAGCAGCACGCTGAGCATGGCAATGACCAGCCCCCACAGGTAAGCGCCCGAATCGCCCGCAAAAACCAGCCCGCGCGGGTAGTTCCAGAACAGAAAGCCCGCCGTGGCGGCGGCCAGCGCAATGGCGATGGAGGCCAGCTCCCGGTCGCCCAGCTGAATGGCCACATGCGCGAAAGCCAGGCACACCACCAGCGCCACGGTGCCCGCCAGGCCGTTCACGCCGTCGATCAGGTTGAAGGCATGGGGCAGGCCCGTGACGGCAAAAACGGCCAGCGCCACGCCCAGCCACGGGGCGGCGCTCCAGTAGCCGTCGAGCCAGCCAAAGCCCAGGCGCGGCACCTGCGCGCCCAGCAGCGCCCAGGCCAGCAGGCCCGAAACCAGGGTGAGCAGCAGCCGCCAGCGCACCGTCAGGCGCTGGGTCAAATCTTCCAGCACGCCGCCCGTGAAGGCGGGCAGCAGCGCGGCCGCCCACCAAGGCAGGGCCAGCCGGGCCCAATCAATATTGCCCGCCATGCCCAGCCGCTGGAGCAGCGGCAGCGCCGCAAGGGCGCAGGCCCAGCCCGCGAGCACGCCCAGCCCGCCCAGGCGCGGCACGTAGCCCACATGCAGGCGCTGCGAGGCATCTTGCGCATAAGGGGTGTGCCAGCGCAGCGCCAGCCGGCGCACCAGCAAGGTGGCCACCAGCGACACCAGAAAGGCAAACAGCGCCAGCGAAGTCATGTGGGGAAAAGTGCCAAAAAATTCGCGCATGGTAGCATTCGCCGCCATCTGGACGCCCTCTTGCCTCCCCCTTTGCCGCCCCTCTCCGCAGGGGCGTTTTTCCGGGTTTCCGGCGCCGGTTCGCCCTTGCCCATCCACACATGCGAGCGGGCCACAGGAAAGAGAAATTTTTTGCTCCTTGATTGGTAGCAAACCATCCCCGCAGATAAAGCGACAACCCTGTTTTTGGATGCCCTGAATTTGCTACTGTTTTAATCGCAAAGGCGGCCACAACCCAGGCTCTTGCCTGATCAAGCGGGCGCGAACGCCTGGCCTTTCAGGCGCGCGCCGCTCCTTTCCTTGCTGAATGCCAGCCCATGACCATGCCCTCTTCCGCCCTGCACGTGTATGACCGCGAGATTCACGGCAGCGAGCGCACCTCCCTTTCCGTTTTGAGCGCCCACATTCCGCCCGGCGCGCGCGTGCTGGACCTGGGCTGCGGCAGCGGCGCCGTGGGCCGCTTTCTCACGCGGCGCGGCGATGGCGCGGTGATTGACGGCCTCACGCTCAACACCGAAGAAGCCGCCCTGGCCGCTCCCGACTACCGCCGCGTGGAAGTGGCCAACCTGGACAGCGCCGACCTCGCCGCCCTGTTCGCCGGCAGCCAGTACGACGCCATCGTCTGCGCCGACGTGCTGGAGCACACCCGCCACCCGCAGCAAGTGCTGGCCAGCGCCCGCCGCCTGCTGGCCGGGAACGGGCGCGTGCTCATCTCCATTCCCAACGCTGGCTACTGCGGCCTGATTGCGGAGTTGATGGCGGGCGAATTCCGCTACCGCCCCGAAGGCTTGCTGGATGAAACGCACCTGCGCTTTTTCACCCGCCGCGCCCTCACGCGCTTTCTGGCCGAAAACGGCTGGGCCATCGACAGTCTGGAAACCATCCAGCGCGCGCTGCCCGAATCGGAATTTCGCGCGGCCTTTGACGCCCTGCCCGCCCCCGTGGCGCGACACCTGCTGGCGCTGCCCGACGCGCTGACCTACCAGTTCATCGTCGTGGCGCGCGCCGCCGCGCCGGGCGAGCGCGTGGAGCCGCCCCCGGCAGAGCCGCTGCTGCCCGCGCAAGCGCTGTTCAGCAGCGAGCTGTATCTGGGCCAGCCCGGCGGCGGCTTTGCCGAAGAGCACAAGCTGCGCGCAGCAGGCGTGATGGGCCAGCCGCAGCAAACCCTGCGCTTTGAGCTGCCTGCGGGCGAGCCGCCCACGGGCCTGAAGTTCGACCCCGCCGACCGCCCCGGTTTTTTCTACCTGCACGCCATCACCTTGCGCAGCGCTTCAGGCGAGCCGCTCTGGCAATGGGACAGCCGCAACGCTCTGCCCCTGCTGCAAGCCAAACGTAGCGGCATGGCCTTGCAGCCGCCCGCCACGCCGCAAGGCGCGCTGGTGGCGCTGCTGCTGGATGACGACCCGTGGATGGAGCTGCCCATCCCGCCAGACGCGCTGGCGCTGGCTGCCGGCGGCGCGCTGGAAGTGGTGGCGGGCTGGCCCATGTCCGCCGACTGGCTGGCGCTGGCTGGCGCGGCCCAGCGCGAAATTGCCGATGCCCGCGAGCAAACCGAAAGCGAGCGCGCCGCACGCCAGATGGATCACGCCGCTTTTTCCAGCCAGCACGCCGAGTGGGAGCGCCAGATGCACGAGCGCGCCAGCGCCCTGCACGCCGCCGAGGCGCAAGGGCGCGAGCTGGCCCGCCAGGTGGCCGCGCTGGAGCAGCAAAACGACAGCCTGCGCGAGCAGGGCAAAACCCTGCTGGAGCGCGCCAGCGTCCTCACCCGCGAAAACGATGACGCCCGCCGCCTGCTGCGCGACATTGAAAACTCCACCGTCTTTCGCGCCACGCGCCCCATCGTCCACGCCAAGATGTCCATCGACCGCCTGCTGGGCATCGGCTCGGCCCGCCCCAAGCCCGCCCCCGCGCCCCACCCCCTGACCCCGCCAGATGCGCCCGTGGACATCATCGTCCCCGTCTATCGCGGGCTGCAAGACACGCGCCGCTGCATCGAATCGGTGCTGGCCAGCGGCTGCAAAACAGCCTGGCGGCTCATCGTCATCAACGACGCCAGCCCGGAGCCGGAGCTGGCCGAATGGCTGCGCGCCAAGGCCGCCAGCGAGCCGCGCATCACCCTGCTGGAAAACGAACAGAACCTGGGCTTTGTGGGCACCGTCAATCGCGGCATGGCCCTGTCTGATGCGCATGACGTGCTCCTGCTCAACAGCGACGCCGAAGTGGCTGGCGACTGGCTCGACCGCATCCGCGCCGCCGCCTATGGCGACCAGCGCGTGGCCACCGTCACGCCCTTTTCCAACAACGCCACCATTTGCAGCTACCCGCAGTTTTGCAAAGACAACGAGCTGCCCGCCGGCTACGACACCGCGCGGCTGGACGCCCTCTTTGCCCGCGCCAACGCCGGCCAGGTGGCAGACGTGCCCACCGGCGTGGGCTTTTGCATGTACATCCGCCGCGCCGCCTTGCAGGCCGTGGGCCTGTTTGACGAAGAGCACTTCGGCAAAGGCTATGGCGAAGAAAACGACTTCTGCATCCGCGCCGCCCAGGCGGGCTGGCGCAACCTGCACGCGCTCGACACCTTCGTGCGCCACTTTGGCGGCGTGAGCTTTGGCGAAGCCAAAAGCCCGCGCGAGCGCGCCGCCATGCAAACCCTGCGCCGCCTGCACCCGCGCTACGAGGGCGATGTGCTGCGCTTCGTGCAGGCCGACCCGGCCCGCCCCGCGCGCATGGCTGTGGACGTGGCCCGCATCCTCGCGCCCAACCAGGAGGGCCAGCCGCGCCCCGTCATCCTTGCCGTGCTGCACGACCGCCAGGGCGGCACCGAGCGCCACGTGCACGAGCTGGCCGCCGCCTTGCGCGAGCGCGCCCAGTTCATCGTGCTGCGCCCCCTGCCCGGCCAGCGCGTGAGCCTGCGCCTGCCCGATCCGGATGAAGGCTTCGAGCTGGTCTTTTCCTTGCAAAGCGAATACCCGCTGCTGCTGGACGTGCTGCGCCAGTTCGGCGTGTGCCACATCCACTACCACCACCTGCTGGGCCACGGCGACGAAGTGCGCCGGCTGCCGCTGCGCCTGGGCGTGGGCTACGACTTCACCGCGCACGACTTCTACCTCATCTGCCCCGAAATCACCCTCACCGGCCCCGACGGCCGCTACTGCGGCGAAGACGGCCCGCCCGGCGGCAGCCCCGCCGCGCTGGCCGCCTGGCGGCAAAGCCACATCGCTTTTGCCAACCAGGCGCGCTACCTCATCGGGCCGGGGCGCGACGTGCTCCAGCGCCTGGCCCGCTACCTGCCCGGCGCGCCCCTGCGCCACGTGCCGCACACCGACATCGACCCCGTCCGCCCCCTGCCCGCGCCGCACCCCAAGCCGCTGCAAGGCGGCCGCCCGCTCAAAGTGGCCGTGGTCGGCGCGCTCAGCGCCATCAAGGGCGCCGACGTGCTGGAAGACGTGGCCGCCGCCGCCCGCAAAAACGGCGCACCCGTCGAATTCCACCTTATCGGCTACGGCTACCGCAGCCTGCGCGCGCGCCCGCGCACCCACCTCACCGTCTATGGCCGCTACGAAGAAGCCGACCTGCCCGCGCTGCTCGACTGGCTGGCGCCCGACCTCGTCTGGTTCCCCGCCCAGTGGCCCGAAACCTACAGCTACACCTTGAGCGCCTGCCTGCTGGGCGGCTGGCCCGTCGTCGCGCCTGATCTGGGCGCATTCGCCGAACGGCTGCAAGGGCGCGGCTGGACCTGGGTGCAGCCCTGGGACCAAACACCCGCCCAATGGCTGGCCTTCTTTGAAGACATCCGCCAGCGCCACTGGCTCACCGGCCAGGCCCCGCAGCCTTGCGCCGCCGCGCAGCCCGAAGAAGCCACGCACCACATCCCGCCCGCGCCCGAGCGCCCCGTGGACTGGTACCTCACCGACTACCTGGCCCGCCTGCCCGCCGTTCAGCCCCGCCCCGGCGGCCCCGACCGCGCCGTGCTCGAAGCCCACCTGCCCGCCACCGGCCAGGCCAGCGGCCCCCGCAGCGCCGCCCTGCGCCTGCTCGCCTGGCTGCGCAGCCTGCCCCTGCTCTCCAGCCTGGCGCGCGCCGTGCCGCCGCACTGGCAAAGCCGCATCAAAAGCTGGCTGGTGAAGTAAGAAGCTGTTCAGAGCCGGGCCGCAAGGAGCAAAGGCCCGGGAACTGAGATGGCTGCACGGCACAGAGAGATATCCGCGAATCAGCATGGGCAAGGCTGAATGGGCTACGTCCTGCTTCAACAGTATCTTTCGCTCCGTTATTCATAGCACAATGTCCTAGTGGGTATTGCGCGAAATGGTGTTTCCAGCCCTTAAATTCGCTCTTCTTTTTGATGTATTCGGGCAAGTCCGGGCGGGCGCTCACATCCGCCAGTTGCCATACCCCAGCGTTGCGTAGATATTGATGGCCATGACCGCCAGCAGGCCCAGCGCGCCAGCCAGCATGGCCCAGACGCCCGGCTTGCTCTGGCGGTATGAAAAGCCGCCCAGCAGCAAAAGGCAGCAGATGCTGACGGCGGCCATATTGAAGTGCAGAAGGTGCATGGCAGCTCTCCTCGTTTTCCATGAATGGATTGAATGCGCCCATTGTGGCCCCGGCAGGCGCTGCCGGGGCCACATGGCAAACGGGCTGCGGCAAAGGCCAGCAGCGGACCTGGCCCGCAAGGCGCGTGATGCCAGGCCGTGGGGAAACCCTGCCCGCGCGCGCCCTTTCCTTTTCTGCGGGCGCAAAAAAAGCTGCCCGCAGGCAGCTTTGGGAGTGGGGCGGAGCCGGGAAAAAGCCCGCAAAAAAGTCCTTAATTGCGGGACTTGTCCACCAGCTTGTTGGCCTTGATCCAGGGCATCATGGCGCGCAGCTGCTCGCCCACGATTTCGATGGGGTGCTCGGCATTGAGGCGGCGGCGGCTTTGCAGCGTGGGCGCGCCCGCCTGGTTTTCGAGAATGAAGCTCTTGGCGTATTCGCCGGTCTGGATGTCTTTGAGCGCCTGGCGCATGGCGGCCTTGGTGGCTTCGGTGACCACGCGCGGGCCGGTGACGTATTCGCCGTATTCGGCGTTGTTGCTGATGGAGTAGTTCATGTTGGCGATGCCGCCTTCATAAATCAGGTCCACGATGAGCTTGAGTTCGTGCAGGCACTCGAAGTAGGCCATTTCCGGGGCGTAGCCCGCTTCCACCAGCGTTTCAAAGCCGGCCTTGATCAGCTCCACCGCGCCGCCGCACAGCACGGCCTGCTCGCCGAACAGGTCGGTTTCGGTTTCTTCGCGGAAGCTCGTTTCGATGATGCCGGCCTTGCCGCCGCCATTGGCCATGGCGTAGGACAGGGCCAGATCACGCGCCTTGCCGCTGGGGTTTTGGTGCACTGCAATCAGGTGCGGCACGCCGCCGCCTTGCTTGTAGGTGCTGCGCACGGTGTGGCCGGGGGCCTTGGGGGCGACCATCCACACGTCCAGATCGGCGCGGGGCGCCACCTGGCCGTAATGCACGTTGAAGCCGTGCGCGAAAACCAGCGAAGCGCCCTGGCGAATGTGGGGCTCCACTTCTTCGCGGTACACCTTGGCGATGTGCTCGTCGGGCAGCAGGATCATGACCACGTCCGCCTGGCGAACGGCTTCGGCCACTTCGGCCACTTTCAGGCCCTCGCGCTCGGCCTTGGGCCAGCTTGCGCCGCCCTTGCGCAGGCCGACCACCACGTTCACGCCGCTTTCGTGCAGGTTTTGCGCGTGCGCATGGCCCTGGCTGCCGTAGCCGATGATGGCCACCGTTTTGCCCTTGATCAGGCTCAGGTCGCAGTCTTTGTCGTAAAACACTTTCATGGATTTTCTCCTGGTTTGAATGGATTGATTTTCACGGGAAATCCCGTCATGAAACGGCATTTTCTGCCGCCGGTTTTCCGCTCATGGCGTTTTGCCGCCTTTTCATGGCGCGGCTGGCGGCTGGGGCTGGCCGCCCAACTTGCGGTCGATAGATTGCAGGGCTTCGTGCATTCTGAAAAACAGAATCAGCCATTCAAAGAATATGCGCACGACAAGCAGCCCCAGGCACAGCATGACAATGCCATGCCAAAAGCTGCCTTTGAACATCTGAATAAGGGACAAAACAATGACGAAGGCCGACAACAGCAGATAAACGCCTTTGGCAATCAGCGGCGTGACCATGACTTTGAAATCGAGAATATCCCGCATTTTTAATCTCCAGGTTGGTGAAAAACCGGCCGTGGGATTGGTTTGTGATTTTCTTGATTCATGGCGGGCCTTCACACCCGCAAGACGCGCTCGCCGCGCCCGATGCCGCTGGCGCCGGTGCGCACGGTTTCCAGAATGGCGCTGCGCTCAATGGCGTTCAAAAAGGCGTCGTTCTTGGACTGGTTGCCCGTGAGTTCGATGGTGTAGCTCTTGTCGGTCACGTCGATGATGCGGCCCCGGAAGATGTCGGCCATGCGCTTCATCTCTTCGCGCTCCTTGCCGATGGCGCGCACCTTGACCATCATGTGCTCGCGCTCGATGTAGCCGCCTTCGGTCAGGTCGATCACTTTCACCACTTCGATCAGGCGGTTCAAGTGCTTGGTGATTTGCTCGATCACGTCGTTGGAGCCGCGTGTTTCGATGGTCATGCGCGAGAGGCTGGCGTCTTCCGTGGGCGCGACGATGAGCGACTCGATGTTGTAGCCCCGCGCGGAAAAGAGGCCGACTACGCGCGAGAGCGCCCCGGCTTCGTTTTCAATGAGAACGGCGATGATGTGTTTCATGGTGTCTGGTTCCTCTGAAGGCCGCCGGCGCTGGCCGAAGCGCCTTGCGCTGGCGCGCCGCTGGCTTGTGGGTCATGGCCTGCGCACGTCTGGCAAGGCCGCGCCGCAGGCTGGCAGGCCGCAGCTTCAGGCCGCGTCCGTTCTCAGCATCATTTCCGTGATGCCGCGCCCTGCGCGCACCATGGGAAAGACGTTTTCCGTGGGGTCGGTGCGGATGTCGAGAAAGACGGTGCGGTCGCGCAGCTTGCGCGCTTCGCGCAAGGCAGGCTCCACGTCTTGCGGGCGCTCGATGAGCATGCCCACGTGGCCGTAGGCTTGGGCCAGCTTCACGAAATCGGGCAGCGCGTCCATGTAGGTGTGGCTGTAGCGGCTGCTGTATTCAATTTGCTGCCACTGGCGCACCATGCCCAGGTAGCGGTTGTTCAGGGCAATGATTTTCACGTGCGCGTCGTAGTGCTTGCAGGTGGCCAGCTCCTGGATGTTCATCTGGATGGAGCCTTCGCCGGTGATGCAAAACACTTCGCTGTCGGGCCGGGCGATCTTGATGCCCACGGCAAAGGGCAGGCCCACGCCCATCGTGCCCGCGCCGCCGGAGTTGATCCAGCGCCGGGGCTCGTCGAATTTGTAGAACTGCGCCGCCCACATCTGGTGCTGGCCCACGTCGCTGGTGATGTAGGCGTCGGCGCCGCGCGTCATGTTCCACAGCGTCTCGACCACGTGCTGGGGCTTGATGACTTCGGTATTGGCGCGGTCGTATTGCAGGCAGTCGCGGCTGCGCCACTGCTCGATTTGCTTCCACCAGGCGTCCAGCGCGGCCGCGTCGGGCCGGGCCGGGTTTTCGCGCAGCATGGCAATCAGATCCGAGAGCACTTCCCTGGCGTCGCCCACGATGGGCACGTCGGTCTTGACGCGCTTGGCAATGCTGGAAGGGTCCACGTCAATGTGGATGATCTTGCGCTCTTGCTGCGCGAAGTGTTTGACGTTGCCGATCACGCGGTCGTCAAAGCGCGCGCCCACGGCCAGCAGCACATCGCAATGCTGCATGGCGTGGTTGGCCTCCAGCGTGCCGTGCATGCCCACCATGCCCACAAAGCGCCGGTCGGTGCTGGGGAACGCGCCCAGCCCCATCAGCGTGGCGGTCACGGGCACATTGAGCAAGTCTTCCAGCTCGCGCAGCTGCTGGCAGGCATCGCCCAGCAGCACGCCGCCGCCCACGTAAATCAGCGCCCGCCTGGCCGACAAAAGCAGTTGCAGCGCCTTGCGGATTTGCCCCGCATGGCCCTTGCGCACGGGGTTGTAGGAGCGCATCTGGACCGTTTCAGGGTAGCCCGTCCAGAGCGTTTTGTTGAAGGAAACGTCTTTCGGAATGTCCACCAGCACCGGGCCGGGGCGGCCTGTGCGGGCGATGTGGAAGGCTTTTTTCATCACCTCGGCCATCTGCCGCACATCCTTGACCAGAAAGTTGTGCTTGACCACGGGCCGCGTCACGCCCACGGCGTCGCACTCCTGGAAGGCGTCTTGCCCAATGAGCGGCAGCGGCACCTGCCCGCTGATGACCACCAGCGGAATCGAATCCATGTAAGCCGTGGCGATGCCCGTGATGGCATTGGTCAGGCCGGGGCCGGACGTCACCAGCGCCACGCCCACCTCGCCCGTGGCGCGCGCGTAGCCGTCAGCCGCATGCACGGCGGCCTGCTCATGGCGCGTGAGGATGTGCTGGATGCTGTCTTGCTGGAACAGCGCGTCATAAATGTGCAAAACCGCGCCGCCCGGGTAGCCAAAAATCTGCCTGACGCCTTCGGCCTGCAAGGCCTTGATGAGAATTTCCGAACCGCGCAGCTCTTGCGGCGCGCGCTCGGACGTGTCAGACGTGCGTGAGTCCATCGTGATCAACCTTTCGGAAATTTCAGTCGAGAAAAACCTTGGGTGCCCCTTGCCAGCCCTTGTGGGGCCGCGTCAGGACTTGAGGCCAGCGGCCATGGGCGGGCATGAGTGGCGCCGCCGGGCCGTGACCCGTTTGCCTTGTGTATGTGCAGCCGCGCATTATGGCACCGCCTCCTGCGGCCAGGCCGGGCGGCGGGGCCTGGCCAGGCCGGTTCATCGCCACAATCGCCGTCTTTGCCCAGCCTCTCGCTTTCGCCTGCCCGCCCATGCCGCCCCTTGCGCCTTCCGTTGATTCAGCTTTTTCTGGCAGCCAGCCCGCCGCGCCGCGCCAGGCATGGTGGCAAATGGCAGCACTGGCGTGCCTGCTCTGGGCATGGATGTCCACCGTGGCCAATGGCAATCTGGACAGCCAGTTCGACATGCTGGAGAACTACGCCTGGTCGCAATCTTTCCGCTGGGGCACGCACAAGCACCCGCCGCTATTTGCCTGGGTGGTGGGCGCGTGGTTCGCGGTGTTCCCTCAAACGGACTGGGCCTACCGCCTGCTTTCGTACGCCAATGTCTGGGTGGCGCTGGCCGGAGTGGCGGCGCTGGGCCGCCGCCTGGGGCTGGGAACGCTGGCGCAATGGGGGGCGCTGCTGCTGCTGTGGAGCTTTCCCTACACCACGCTGGCGGGCAAGTTCAACGCCAACAGCCAGCTTCTGCCGTTGTGGCCGTGGACGGCGGCGCTGCTGCTGGCCAGCTGGCGCGCCAGCGGCTGGCGCGGCGGCTGCGCCAGCGTCTTGCTGGGCCTGCTGGCAGCCGCCTGCATGCTGGGCAAGTACTACAGCGGCGTCTTCCTGGCGGGCCTGCTGGCGCCTGTTTTTTTGCACCCGCAGGGGCGGCGCTGGCTGCTCACGCCCCGGCCCTGGCTGGCGCTGGCCGTGTTCGCGCTGGCGCTGTGGCCGCATCTGGACTGGGTGGCGCAACACGGCTGGGCCACGCTGGCCTACGCGGCCGACCAGAACGGCGGCCAGACGGTATGGCGTCATGTGCTGCGCTTCGCGCTCTCGCCCCTGCTGTACTGGCTGCCCGCCTGGCTTGCGCTGTGCCTGGCGCACGCCGCAGCCGGGCGGCGCGAGGCCGGCGGCTGGCGGCGCGCGGCAGTCCGCGCGGCCTGGCAAAGCTGGCGCCCGCAAGGCTGGGGCGACACGCTGTTCTGGCTGGCTTTCGCCCCCTGGGCGCTCACATTGGGCTTTGGCGTGGCGGGCGTGGCGGAGCTGTCCATCCCCTGGGCCATTCCCATCGGCTATGCCTTTTCGCTGCTATGGCTGCGCAATTTGCGCGCGCTGGACGCGGCGGCGCTGAACACGGCGCTGGCGCGCCTGCAACGCGCCTGGTGGCCCGCGCTGGCCGTGGCGCTGGCGCTGGCGCTGGGCGTGGCCGCCTTCAGGGCGCTCACGGGGCAGGCCGACTACTACCGCCCCTCGCGAGAAGCAGCGCAAGCCATCGTGCAGGACTGGCAGGCCCGCCATCCTGGCCAGACCCTGCACTGGGCAGGCGGCGAATGGGCGGAAAACGCCATGCTCGCCTTTTACGCACAGCCCAATCTGCACACCGTGCCCGGCCTGCCTGACAGCCTGCCCGCGCGCCTGACCTGGCCTGGCCCCTGGCAAAGCCTCAATGGCCTGCTGCTTTGCCCGCTGGGGCCGCTTTCACAGGCTCCGCAGCCTGCCGCCGTGCCAGCCACCCAATGCGTGGCGCAAGCGCAAGCCTGGCTGGCCGCGCGCGGCCAGCCCGCCGCGCCGCGCGTGCTGACCGCGCAGCGCCACGGCTGGGCCTTTCCCCGCGCCATGCCGTTCGCCTACGCGGTGTTTGACGTGCCTGCGGCAACGCCCGCCCCCTGAAAGACAAGCCAGGCTGCACTCACAAGATGAGCAAATCAGAGAGGTCATGAACACCTGCCTGCGCAGTCTCTGCTGAACCCTTTAACGATGGTTTTTGATAGCAAGCCCCTTCTCCGCCCCCTGCCATGACCGAGCCTGACCGCAACGCCGAGCCGCCACAACGATTGGAACAACTGGATCGCCTGCGCGAGCTGGCGCGCAGGCGCGAAAGCGCACGCGAAGCAGGCAATGCACCCCCGCCCGCCGCCCGCCCCGGCTGGCGCTTTTTGCGGCATCCGGCGCACTGCATCGCCCTGGGCTTTGGCTCCGGGCTGGCGCCCGTGGCAGCGGGCACGGCAGGCACGCTGTGGGCCTGGGGCGTTTGGGCCTGGCTTGTCGCGCCCTGGCTGCCAGCGCCCGCGCAAGGGGCGCTGGCAGCAGCGGCGTTGCCGCTGGGATGGTGGGCCTGCACGGTGACAGCGCGCAAGCTGGGCCAGCCTGATCCGCGCGCCATCGTGTGGGATGAAGTGGCCGCTTTCTGGCTGGTGCTCTGGCTCATTCCTGCGGCCTGGGGCTGGGCTTCTCAAGCCGTGGCCTTCGCGCTGTTCCGCTTGTTTGACGCTGCCAAGCCCGGCCCCGTGCGCTGGGCCGATCAGCTCTTTCATGACCGGGGCGGCTGGCTGGGCGCGCTGGGCATCATGCTGGATGACCTGGTGGCCGCTGCCTGCACCTTGCTGGCTGTGGCGCTGGCCGCGCGCGCAGGCTGGCTGCCGTTGCACGTGTGAGGCTGCGCGTGCAGCTTGGGGCTTTTGCCTTCATTTTGCTCCTCTATCCATAGCATGATGTCCTGGTAGATATTGCGCGACCGGTTATTTAAGGCCCTTTGATTAGCTCCTTTTTTTGATGCCATTGCAGCCTCTGCGCGGATGCTCCGCCCAGTGGCGGCGCTGCGCCCGAGCTTTACCTGCGCTTGACGGGAAGCCGCGAGAATCCGCGCCTTTCCGGGCTTTGCCCAGGCGGCCTTCTGCGGCGGCCTTTCTCTTTTTTCCCGCCATGAAAAACATCCGCATCGCCCTTTGGGCCGTTTTGCTGGGCCTGACGGGCCTGTGGCTGCTGGCCGATACGCTGTGGCCGCAGCCGTTTCACTACTTCACCTTCCGCTCGGTGGCCGTGCAGTGGACGGGGGTGCTGGCCATTGGAGCGATGAGCGTCATCCTCGTGCTGGCCGCGCGCCCGGCCTGGGCCGAGCGCTGGCTGGACGGGCTGGACAAGTCCTACCGCCTGCACAAATGGCTGGGCATTGCGGCGCTGGCCGCTTCGGTGGCGCACTGGTGGCTGGCGCTGGGCACCAAGTGGATGGTGGGCTGGGGCTGGCTGGTGCGCCCCGAGCGCGGGCCGCGCCCGAAGGTGACCGATCCGGTTCAGCTGTGGTTCAACAGCCAGAAAGGGCTGGCCGATACGCTGGGCGAATGGGCCTTTTACGGCGGCGCGGCGCTCATCGTGCTGGCGCTCATCAAGCGCTTTCCCTACCGCTGGTTTGCCAAAACGCACACGTTGCTGGCGGTGGCGTATCTGGCGCTGGTGTATCACTCGGTGATTCGCACGCGCTTTGCCTACTGGGCGCAGCCGGTGGGCTGGGTGGAGGCGGCGCTGATGCTGGCTGGCAGCGTGGCGGCGTTGATGGTGCTGGCCGGCCGCGTGGGCGCAAAGCGCCGGGTGCAGGCCACGGTGCAGGCCGCCGACTGGCTGGCGCCCATGCAGACGCTGCGCATGCGGCTAGCCGTGCCGCCAGGCTGGGCGGGGCACGCGCCGGGGCAGTTCGCCTTTGTTTCTTTCAGCCGCGCCGAAGGGGCGCACCCGTACACCATCGCCTCGGCGTGGGACGGGCAGCGGCGCGAAATCACCTTTCTCGTCAAGGCCCTGGGCGACTACACCAGCCGCCTGCACGAGTGGCTGCGCCCGGGGCAGCGCGCCACGCTGGAGGGGCCGTATGGCTGCTTCACGTTTGAAGACGGCGCGAGCGCGCAAATCTGGGTGGGCGCGGGCATCGGCATCACCCCTTTCATGGCGCGCATGGAACACCTGGCGCGGCTGCGTAATGCAGGTGATGCTGCGGGCAGTGCAGGCGATGCAGGCGATGCAAAAGGCGAGCAAAACATCCGCCTGTTCTATTGCGCGCAGCAGCCCGATGCCGCTTTCACCGGCGAGCTTCAGGCCCTGGCCGCCCGCGCGGGCGTGACGCTGCACGTCATCGCCAGCCAAAGCGAAGGCCGCCTGACCGCCCAGCGCCTGCGCGAGCGAGCGCCCGAATGGGCCACGGCCAGCGTGTGGTTCTGCGGCCCCACGGCCTTCGGCCAGGCGCTGCAACGCGAGCTGACGGCCGCCGGCCTGCCTGCCGGGCGCTTTCATCAGGAGCTGTTTGAGATGCGCTGAAAAAACGGGCCGCTCCGTCCATCAGGCAAGATCAAAAACAGGAGCAAATTCAGGGGATCTAAAATACCGTCTCGCGCAGCTTCCACTAGGACATCATGCTATGAATACAGGAGCTAAATAACCGGCCAGCCGTGCCTATCCCGCCACGCCGGCGCGGCGGGTACGAGAGCGGGCATTGCAGGCGCCAGACGCTGAACAGGCTCTCAAACCCCGCGCGCACGGTCTTCGTGAAAGCGCCGCACGAACTCGCCGAAGGCGCCTGCGTCAAGCGCGGCGCGCATTTCGGCCATCAGGTTCAGGTAGTAGTGCAGGTTGTGCACGGTGGCCAGCATGGGGCCGAGCATTTCGCCGCAGCGGTCCAGGTGGTGCAGGTAGGCGCGCGAAAAGCCTTCGCGTCCGCCTTCGGCCCAAGGCACGCCGCTGCTGCCCGCGCAGGCGTGGCAGGTGCAGGTTTCGTCGATGGGGCGCGGATCGGCCTTGTGGCGGGCGTTGCGGATTTTCAAGTCGCCAAAGCGGGTGAAATAGTGGCCGTTGCGCGCGTTGCGCGTGGGCATGACGCAGTCGAACATGTCCACGCCCTGCTGCACGCCGAACACCAGGTCTTCGGGCGTGCCCACGCCCATGAGGTAGCGCGGCTTGTGCGCGGGCAGGCGGTGCGGGGTGTGGGCGGTGATGCGCTGCATGTCTTCCTTGGGTTCGCCCACGCTCACGCCGCCCACGGCGTAGCCGGGAAAGTCCATGGCCACCAAGGCCTCGAGCGACTCTTGCCGCAGGTGCTCGAACATGCCACCTTGCACGATGCCAAAGAGCGCGTTGGGGTTTTGCAGCCGCGCAAATTCGGCCTGGCAGCGCCTGGCCCAGCGCAGGGAAAGCTCCATGCTGGCGCGCGCTTCGCGCTCGGTGGTGACGTGGCCTTTGGTTTCGTACGGCGTGCATTCGTCGAACTGCATGACGATGTCGCTGTTCAGCACGGTTTGAATCTGCATGCTGACCTCGGGCGTGAGAAACAGCCGGTCGCCATTGACGGGGCTGGCGAATTTCACGCCTTCTTCGCTGATCTTGCGCATCTCGCCCAGACTCCAGACCTGAAAGCCGCCGCTGTCGGTGAGGATGGGCTTGTGCCAGTTCTCAAAACCATGCAGGCCGCCAAAGCCTTGCAGCACGTCCAGCCCGGGCCGCATCCACAGGTGAAAGGTGTTGCCCAGGATGATTTGCGCGCCCATTTCATGCAGGCTGCGCGGCATCACGCCTTTGACGGTGCCGTAGGTGCCCACGGGCATGAACACGGGGGTTTGCACCACGCCGTGGCGCAGCACAAGGCGTGCGCGGCGGGCGTGGCTGGCCGGGTCTTGCGTCAGCAGCTCGAATTGCAGCATGGCGGCTTTACGCGGCAGCGGGGGCGTCGGCCGGCGCGGCCAGGGGCTTGCGGGCGATGACGATGAAGCCCGGCAGGGCCTTGCCGCCTTCATTGCGCAGGCTTTCCAGGTGTTCGATCTTCACTTCGTCAAACCCCGTCTCGCGGCACTGGCGCTCCACGGCGCTGGCCTTGTGCGCATAGCGGTTGCTGTCCGGGCGCAGCACGAGATCAGCCTCGTCTTCATTGGCGGCTTCGCAGGTGAAGATGAAATGCCCGCCTGCTTTGAGAATGCGGAAGGCGTTGGGAATGACGGGGGCCAGATCGCCCACGTAAATCAGCGCGTCCAGGCAGGTGATGACTTCGTAGTGGTCGGCCGGCGTGTCGCGCAGCGCATCCAGAATGTTCACGTGGTGAAAGCGTGAATAAATGCCGTGGCGGGCGGCCTGTTCAATCATCTTCTCGGACAGGTCCACGCCAATCAGGTGGCCGTGCAGGCGGCCCAGGTACACGCCCAGCAGGCCCGTGCCGCAGCCCAGGTCCAGCACGTTGAAGCGCCGGTCGGGCCGCAGCGCCAGCAAGATTTGCGCCACGCGCTCGGGCGCGCGGTATTTCAGGCCGCCCACCAGGTGCAGGTCAAAGCGCTGTGCGTAGTCGTCAAACAAGCCTGTCACCGAGGCTTCGGGCTGCGTTTTCGGCGTCTGGCCGTGTGCCACGGCATGCCAGTAGCGCACCTGCTCATCATCGGGGCTGCGGATGATGAGCACGTCAGCCAGGCGCTGGGCTTCGCTCTGGTCGCCCAGTTGCAAGGCGCAAGTCAGCAGGTTTCTCAGCGCGGTTTCGTTGCCGGGCTGAGCTTGCAACACCCGGTTGAATTCATCTTGCGCCTGCTTGTATTGCCGATCGCGGTACAGCATGCCAGCGTAATCCAGCCGAAGCGGGTGGTTTTGCGGGTCAAGCTGCAACGCCGTTCGCGCCCAGGTCAGCGCCTGCTTCCCGTCGCCAGCCCCTTGGGCCACGTTGGCGGCGGAGTGCAGCACGCGCGGCTCTTTCGGCGCCAGCGCCACGGCGTGGCGGGCGTGTTCCATGGCTTCGCTGAATTGCCCTTGGGCGGCCAGTTGCAGGGCCAGCTCGGTGACAGCCACGAACCAGCCCGGCTCCAGCGCCACGGCGCGGCGCGCGGCCTGCACGGCGCCCGCCAGATTGCCCGCCTGCTGCGCCAGGCGCACGCCCATCAAAGCCACCCGCACGTCCTTCGGATGCTGCGCCTGCGCCTCAGTGAGCGCCTGCGCGGCTGGCTGCAACAGCCCTTGCGCAATCCACTGGCCGATTTGCTGCAGGCGCTGGGTGAATGGATCGTTTCGAATCTGGAGGCTCATGGCGCAACTCTGGAATGGGCAAAGCCGCGAATTATCCAGTGCCAGCCGGGGCGCTGCTAGCATTTCCACTTCGCTTTCACTCCGCTCATGAAAGGTCCGCTCATGCCCATGCGCTTGTTGCGTTTTCCCGCCCTTGCGGCCCTGGCCAGCCTGGCTGCCAGCCTGCCTGCCGCAGCTGCCGCGCCTGAAAGCGCGGCTTCGCGCATCACCCGCGTCACGGTCTATCCGGGCGAGGCCGTTGTGGAGCGCGCCGCGCCCGTGGCCGCTGGCGCGCGCCGCGTGGTATTTGAATGCCTGCCCGCCAAGCTGGATGAACAAAGCCTGACAGCCAGCGCCAGCGCGGCCGTGCGCGTGGGTGAAATCAGCGTGCAAACCTTGCCGCGCGAGCAGGCAGCGGCCTGCGCCAGTCCGCTACAGGAACGCATTCGCGAGTTGCAGGACAAGATCGCCGCCGCTGATGCGGAAAAAGAAGCGCTGGACTTGAGCGCCGAATACCTCAAAGCCGTCATCAAAGCCGTGCAGGCCGCGCCAGACGGCGGCGAGCGCGCCCCTGCCAACGCCATCACCGCCAGCGCCATCACCGCCACGGCGGAAGCCCTGCGCAAAAGCGGGCAGGACAACGCACTGCGCGCCCTGCAACTGGATCGCCGCAAGGAAGACTTGCAGCGCCAGCTCAAGCCCCTGCTGGCCGAAAGCCGCCGTCTGGGCGGCAGCCGCGTGACCACCGTCACCGTGACCCTGGCCGCCGAAAAAGCGGGCGAGGCGCGCCTGAGCTACCAGGTGCGCGGCCCCGGCTGGCAGCCGGGCTACCGCGCCGCGCTCGATCCCGCAGGCCCCGGCGTGAAGCTGGAACGCCTGGCCCTCGTGGCGCAAGACACCGGCGAAGACTGGCAAGACGTGGCCCTGACCCTTTCCACCGGCCAGCCCGGCCGCGCCACGCAGGCCGAACTGCCCCGCCCCTGGACGCTGGACATCAGCCAGCCCGAACTTGAGCGCGCCCGCAGCGCCAGCTTCAGCGGCCGGTCCTACTCCATCGCAGCGGCCCCCGCCGTGATGTCCCAGGAAGCCAGCGCTGAAGAAGCCGACAGCGCCCCCGAAATGCCCCGCTTTGAAGTGGAAACCACGGATCGCGCCTACGCCACCGAATTCAGGGCGCCGCAACGCATCACCGTGCCCGCCAGCGGCGAGCGCGTCACCCTCACGCTGGGCAGCGTCACTGTGCCCGCGCGGCTCATCACCCGCGCCGCTCCGGCGGTGGAAGAAGCCGCCTACCTCATTGCCGAAATCACCCCGCCCGACGGCATATGGCCCGCCGGCCCCATGCAGCTCACGCGCGACGGCGCGCTGGTCGGCAGCGGACGGCTCGACTTTTCCCTGCCCGCGCCCATCGCCCTCTCATTCGGGCCCGACGAGCAAGTCAGCGTCAAGGCCGAAGCGGCGCAAGACAGGAGCGGCACCGCCGGTTTCATGGGCAGCAAGGGCGAGCGCAAAACCCGCCGCGCCTTCAGCGTGCAAAACCGCCGCAAAACACCCATTGAGCTGCAAGTGATTGACGCCGCGCCCGTTTCCAAAAACGAGCGCATCACCGTGCAATCGGCCTACACGCCCAAGCCCGCTGACACCGCCTTTCTCAAACAGCCCGGCCTCATCCTCTGGCAGCAAAGCCTGGCCGCCGGCGCCACGGCCAGCTTCAGTGCCGAACACACCATCCAATGGCCCAAAGACGCGCAAATCGACGAAAGGCAATGAACGGCCCGGGCCATGGCAACCATCAGCTCCTTTATTCATAGCATGATGTCCTAGTGGAGATTGCGCAGAGCGGCATTTATTACCCCCTGTATCTGCTCCTGTTTTTGCTTCAGATCAAGCCTTCGAGCGGCTGCTTCGGGCTGGGCGGCGCTCATGCCGGGGCCGTCGTCTTCCAGGGACAGGCGCAGGGCGCGGAGCCGCCCCTCACGCCAGCCGCGCCAGCAGCATGGCGTCGCCATAGCTGAAAAAGCGGTAGCGCTGCGCAATGGCGTGGCGGTACAGCGCCATCACGTGCGCGTGGCCTGCGAAGGCGCTCACCAGCATCATGAGCGTGCTGCGCGGCAGGTGGAAATTGGTCAGGAGCATGTCCGCCACCTGAAAGCGAAAGCCCGGCGTGATGAAGATGCGCGTGTCGCCCCTTGCCTGCCCCGTGGCCGCCCATGCCTCCAGGCTGCGCACGCTGGTGGTGCCTGCCGCCACCACGCGGCCGCCGCGCGCGCGGCAGGCGGCAATGGCCTCTTGCGTGGCGGCGGGCACGTCGTAGCGCTCGGCGTGCATCTGGTGCTCGCTCAGGCGCTCGGTTTTCACGGGCTGGAAGGTGCCCGCGCCCACGTGCAGGGTGACGAAGGCGCGCTGCACGCCGCGCGCGGCCAGCGCCTGCAAAACGGCTTCGTCAAAGTGCAGCGAAGCCGTGGGCGCGGCCACCGCGCCGGGGCGCGCGGCAAACACCGTCTGATAGCGCGCCTCATCTTCCGCGCCATCGGCATGCGTGATGTAAGGCGGCAGCGGCACATGTCCGTGCGCGGCCATCAGCGCGTAGGCGTCGCCCGAAAAGCGCAGGTGAAACAGCGCGCCGTCCGCTTGCGGCCAGCGCCCCAGCAGTTCGGCCTCGAAGCCGCCTTGCTCCGTGCCGCCAGCCATGCGCAGCCGCGCGCCCACGGGCGGTTTTTTGCTCGCGCGCATGTGCGCGGCCACCGTGCCGTCGGCCAGCACGCGCTCGACCAGCAGCTCCAGCTTGCCGCCGCTGGGTTTTTCGCCAAACAGGCGCGCCTTGACCACTTGCGTGTCGTTGAGCACCAGCAAGTCGCCCTCGCGCAGCAGGCCGGGCAAATCGGCAAAGCGCCGGTCAGCGGGCGCTGCGCCCGTGCCGTCCAGCAGGCGCGAAGCGCTGCGCGTGGCCGCCGGGTGCTGGGCAATCAGCTGCGGCGGCAGGTCAAAGTCGAAATCGCTGGTGGCGTAGGTGCGGGGGCAAGTCATGTCAGTCGGCGCTTGGCTGGCGGCTGTTGTCATTCACGAAAGGCGGGGTTTGGATGCCATGGCGTCCAAACCCCGAAGGGCAAAATTCTTCCATGCCCGCAGCACCCTCTTCACTCCCGCCGCCGGATGCCGCCGCAAAGAAAGCGGTCAGGGCCTTGTCTGCGCCGCAAAAGGCGCTGCGCAAGCTGGGGCTGGTGCGCGATATGGATTTGGCGCTGCATTTGCCGCTGCGCTATGAGGATGAAACGCACATCACCCGCTTGCGCGATGCGCGCGAGGGCGATGAGGTGCAGATCGAAGGCGTGGTGCGCCATCAGGAAGTGGCGGCCGGCGGGCGGCGGCAGCTGCTGGTCACGCTGGATGACGGCAGCGGCACGTGCCTTCTGCGCTTTTTCAACTTCTACCCCTCGCTGATGAAGCAGATGGCCGTGGGCGCGCGGCTGCGGGTGCGCGGGCAGTTGCGCAGCGGGCTGGCGGGGCCGGTGATGCTGCATCCGGCCGTGCGCGCGGCCGGTGCGCCGCTGCCTGAGCGGCTCACGCCCGTGTATCCGGCCACGGCCGCGCTGGCGCAGGCGTATTTGCGCAAGGCGGTGCAGTCGGGCCTGGCGCGCGCCGATGCCAGCGGGCAGCTGGGCGAGACCGTGCCGCCCGATCTGGCGGCGGGCATGTTCGCGGGGCTGAAGGGCGCAGCGGGCGTGCATCCGCAAAGCCCGCCGCCCACCTTGCGCGAGGCGCTGTTTTTCTTGCACCAGCCGCCGCCCGATGCGCCGCTGGCCGCTTTGCAAGAGCGCGTGCATCCGGCCTGGCTGCGCCTGAAGGCCGAGGAGCTGCTGGCCCAGCAGCTGTCGCAGTGGCGCGCGCGGCAAGAGCGCGCGGCGCTGGCCGCGCCCGCGCTGCATGTGCGCCCGGACGGGCTGCATGAAAAGCTGCTGGCGGCGCTGCCTTTTGCGCTGACGGCGGCGCAGCGCCGCGTGAGCGAAGAAATTGCGCGCGATCTGGCCCGCCCCCAGCCCATGCACCGCCTGCTGCAAGGCGATGTGGGCGCGGGCAAAACGGTGGTGGCCGCGCTGGCCGCTTGCGTGGCGATGGACTCGGGCTGGCAGTGCGCCCTGATGGCGCCCACGGAAATTCTGGCCAGCCAGCACTTTGACAAGCTCACGCAGTGGCTCGCGCCCCTGCTGCAAGCGCGCGGCCAGCGCGTGGCGTGGCTGACGGGCAGCCAGAAGAAAAAAGAGCGCGCCGCCGCCTTGCAGGCCATTGAATCGGGCGAGGCGGCGCTGGTGGTGGGCACGCACGCCGTCATCCAGCAGCAGGTGAACTTCGCGCGGCTGGGGCTGGCCGTGATTGACGAGCAGCACCGCTTTGGCGTGGCGCAGCGCCTGGCCTTGCGGCAAAAGCTGGCCGGGCAGGAGCCGCATTTGCTGATGATGAGCGCCACGCCCATTCCGCGCACGCTGGCCATGAGCTGCTACGCCGATCTGGACGTGTCCACGCTGGACGAGCTGCCGCCCGGGCGCACGCCAGTGCTCACCAAGCTGATTGCCAGCCACCGGCGCGGCGAAGTCATCGAGCGCCTGCGCCAGCAGCTGCGGCGCGGCGCGCAGGCTTACTGGGTGTGCCCGCTGATCGAGGAAAGCGAGGCGCTGGACTTGCAAAGCGCCACGCAAACCCACGCCGAGCTGGCCGCCGCCCTGCCCGGCCTGAACGTGGGCCTGCTGCACTCGCGCATGCCCGCTGCCGACAAAAAAGCGGTGATGGACGCCTTTGCCAGCGGCCAGATGGCCGCGCTGGTGAGCACCACCGTGATTGAAGTGGGCGTGGACGTGCCCAATGCCAGCCTCATGGTCATCGAGCACGCCGAGCGCTTTGGCCTGAGCCAGCTGCACCAGCTGCGCGGCCGCGTGGGCCGGGGCAGCGCCGCCAGCGCCTGCGTGCTGCTCTACGAAGTGCCCGAGGGCGGCCGCCTGGGCGAAGTGGCCCGCGAGCGCCTGAAGGCCATGCTGGAAACGCACGACGGCTTTGAAATCGCCCGGCGCGATCTGGCGCTGCGCGGCCCCGGCGAATTTCTGGGCGAGCGCCAAAGCGGGGCGGCCCTGCTGCGCTTTGCCGATTTGCAGCAAGACGAGCCGCTCATCGAATGGGCGCGCCAGGCCGCGCCGCAAATGCTGGCGCGCTACCCCGCCCTGGCCGGGCAGCACGTGCAGCGCTGGCTGGGCGCGCGCATGGACTATCTGAAGGCGTGATGCAGGGCTTGGGAGCGAAGGATTGTTTTCGCTCCTTGATTTGTAGCATGAGGTCCTAGTAGAACGGGCGCAAGGCGGCTTTTTGGGCACCTGTTTTTTGCTCCTCTTTCAAGCACTCCGCATGCATATCCCAGCCGCCCAGGCTGGCACTTGAGTGGCCGAGAGCCTGTTCACGGCCTGTCCGTGAGGGCAAAAGGCGCGCCTGAAGGCGCTCTGCGGCGTTGCAAATGCCTTGCTGGAACTCAAGCCCGTCTGCGGTTTGAGCCTTGCGGCCATCCCAAGCCAGGCTTTTGCCCTACGTCCAGACTCTGAACGGGTTTTGAAAGCCTCTTGCCAAATCAAACCACGGGCAATCTGGGCCACGCTTGAGCAAAGCCATGCCGGCCTGCTCGTCCTTGCTCAGCCAGACGAAGGGCCGCTTCACAAAACAGGAGCAAGAAAAAGGGCCTGAAAACCGCCATAGCGCCCTGGGCACGGGCGCTGCCACTATTCAAACGATAGCGAATTCAGGCCAGTTTTTTGAGCTGGTAGAGCGCCTGAAGCGCCTGCCGGGGGCTGAGTTCGTCGGGGTCGAGGGCGGCCAGGGCGGCTTGCAGTTCGCTGGGCGGGGCCGGTTCGGCGGCGGGCGCGGGTTCAGGCTCTGGCAGGGGCGCGAAAAGGTCGGGCTGGGCCTGCTGGCTGGCGGCGGCGGTTTCCAGCCTGGCGAGCACGTGGCGGGCGTGGTTCACCACGGCGGCGGGCACGCCGGCCAGGCGGGCGACCTGGATGCCATAGCTGCGGCTGGCGGGGCCGGGCTGGATTTCGTGCAGGAAGGCGATGGAGCCGCCTTCGCCGGTTTCTGCGGCGCTGACGTGCACGTTGATGGCGGCGTGGCAGGCGGCGGGCAGTTCGGTGAGTTCAAAGTAGTGGGTGGCAAAGAGGGTGAGGCACTGGGCCTTGTCGTGCAGCCAGGCGGCAATGGCGGTGGCCAGCGACAGGCCGTCATACGTGCTGGTGCCGCGCCCGATTTCGTCCATGAGCACCAGCGACTGCGGCGTGGCGCTGCGCAGGATTTGCGCCGCTTCGGTCATCTCCAGCATGAAGGTGGACTGGGCGTTGGCCAGATCGTCGGCCGCGCCGATGCGGGTGTGAATGGCGTCCACCGGCCCCAGGCGGCAGCTTTCGGCGGGCACGTAGCTGCCCATGCTGGCCAGCAAGGTGATGAGGGCCACTTGCCGCATGTAGGTGCTTTTGCCGCCCATGTTGGGGCCGGTGATGATTTGCAGGCGCTGGCGCGGCCCCAGGTGCGTGCTGTTGGCAATGAAAGCGCCCTGGCCGCTTTCTTGCAGGCGCGCCTGCACGACGGGATGGCGGCCTGCGGTGATGTCAATGCCCGGCTCGCGCGTGAATTCGGGCTTGCGCCACTCCAGCGTGTGGGCGCGCTCGGCCAGAGCTGCCAGCGCGTCCAGCGCGGCCAGCGCGCGGGCAAAGCGCGTGAGGGCGGGAATGTGCGGCTGCAAGCGGCGCAGCAGCTCGTCAAACAGCCACTTTTCGCGGGCCAGCGCGCGCTCTTGCGCCGACAGGGCGCGGTCTTCAAACGCCTTGAGTTCGGGGGTGATGAAGCGTTCGGCGTTTTTCAGCGTCTGGCGGCGGCGGTAGTCGGCGGGCACTTTGGCGGCCTGGCCTTGCGTGACTTCAATGTAAAAGCCATGCACTTTGTTGAACTGCACGCGCAAATTGGCAATGCCGGTGCGCTGGCGCTCGCGCGTTTCCATCTCCAGCAAAAAGGCGTCGCAGTTGCTGGCAATGGCGCGCAGCTCATCGAGCATGGCATCGTGGCCGGGGGCGATCACGCCGCCGTCGCGCACCAGGGCGGCCGGCTCCTGGGCAATGGCCGATTGCAGCGCTTGCAGGCATTCGGCGGGCGGGGCCAAGTCTTGCGCCAGCTGCGCCAAAAGCGCCGCCTGCGCTTGTGCAACCAGGGCGGGCAGCTCGCTTTTTTGCAGCGCCTGGCGCAAGGCGGCCAGCTCGCGCGGGCGCACTTGCGCCAGGGCGATGCGGGCCGTGACGCGCTCGACATCGCCCGTGCCTTTGAGCAGGGCGCGCAAGCGCTGCCACAGCGGGGCCGCGTCACCTTGCGGGGCCAGCAGCGCGGCAATGGCGGCGTGGCGGCCGCTGGCGGCGGCGCGGTCGCGCTGCGGCGCCAGCAGCCAGGTTTTGAGCAGGCGGCTGCCCATGCCGGTCTGGCAGGTGTCCAGCAGCGAAAACAGCGTGGGCGCGTCTTCGCCGCGCAAGGTTTGCACCAGCTCCAGATTGCGGCGCGTGGCGGCGGGCAGATCGATCAAATCGCCCGCACGCGCCACTTGCAGGCTGCGCACGTGGGTGAGCGCGTGGCCTTGCGTGTGCTCGGCGTAAGCCAGCAGCGCGGCGCTGGCGGCGTGGGCCAGCGCGCAGCCCTGCGCGCCCCAGGCGGCCAGGCTGGCGGCCTGCAACTGTTCTTGCAAGCGGGCCGCGCCCAGGGCGGCGTCAAACTGCCATTCGGGGCGGCGCGTGACAGGCGCGGCCGGCTGGGCCGTTTGCAAGGCGGTTTGCAAAGCCGCTTCCAGCCGCTGCTGCTGCGCGGCGGTGAGACTGGCCGAAACCAGCACTTCGCTGGGCGCAATGCGGGCCAGCCAGGCGGGCAAGTCATCCGCCGCGCACTCGGCCAGGTTCAACTGCCCTTGCGTGACCGCCAGCCAGGCCAGCCCGCACTGCTGGCGCGGGCCGAAATGCACGGCCAGCAGCATGGACTCGCTTTTTTCCGCCATCAGCGTGCTGTCCGTCAGCGTGCCGGGCGTGACCACGCGCACCACCTTGCGCTCCACCGGCCCCTTGCCAGCGCCTGCCGCGCCTGCTTCGCCCACCTGCTCGCAAATGGCCACCGCCTCGCCCAGCCGGATGAGCCGCGCCAGATAGCTCTCCACCGAATGAAACGGCACCCCCGCCATCGGAATGGGCTGCCCCGCCGATTGCCCGCGCGTGGTCAGCGTAATGTCCAGCAGCTGCGCCGCCTTTTCCGCATCGCCATAGAACATCTCGTAAAAGTCGCCCATGCGATAAAACAGCAGCGTGTCCGGATAGTCTTTTTTCAGGCGCAGATACTGCTGCATCATCGGCGTGTGGGCGGCAAATTCATCGGGGCTGGTCACGGCAATTCCTTCAGGCAGAACAAACGATTAGACATGAGCAAAGCCTTCACCAAAGAAACCGATGGCGATGACAGCGAAGACAGCGCCCAGGCGCTGCCGCCCCTGCCGCCGGGCGGGCGCAACTACATCACGCCCGCAGGCTACGCCGCCTTGCGCGCCGAGCTGATGCAGCTGATGGATCACGAACGCCCGCAAGTGGTGGAAACCGTGCACTGGGCCGCCAAAAATGGCGACCGCAGCGAAAACGGCGACTACCTCTACGGCAAAAAGCGTTTGCGCGAGATCGACCGGCGCATCCGCTTTCTCACGCGCCGGCTGGAAATCGCCGCCGTCACCGACCCCAGCACCCACCACGGCAGCGACCAGGTTTTCTTCGGCGCAAGCGTGACTTACTTGGACTGCGACACGGGCGAAGAGCGGCGCGTGACCATCAAGGGCATTGATGAAGCCGAGAGCGCGCGCGGCGAGGTCAGCTGGATCAGCCCCATCGCCCGCGCCCTGCTGCGCGCCCGCGTGGGCGACGAAATCAAGCTGATCACGCCTTCAGGCGCGCGGCTGATTGAAGTGCTGGCCGTGGAATACCCGCAAGGCTGAAACGGCCCCGGGTGCTCTCGAAAAAATAGCTGCATGCGCCCATTCCATGCGGACTTGCGGGCGATTTTCCCTCAAAACCGGGCTTGGGAGCGGGCCTTGGGCGGCTGGCCTGCCCCTATCATCAGCCAGGCTGATGCGAAACGGTGACATTCATGCTCCATTCCTCTCGATTGCTGCACCATCTCTGGCTTGATGAAGCCGATGCCCGGCGCGCCGTGCCCCCGGCTCTGGCGCAGCGGCTGGCGCGGCTGGTTGCCGAAAGCGAGGCGCGGCATGAGGGCGAAGTGCGCCTGTGCGTGGAAGGCTCGCTGCCCATCAGCTATCTGTGGCGGCACGTGCGCCGCCGCCAGCCCATGCCGCAAGTGCTGCGCGAGCGGGCGCTGATGCTGTTTGCCAAGCTGCGCGTGTGGGACACGCGCCAGCGCAACGGCGTGCTGGTGTATCTGAACCTGGCCGCGCGCGCCATTGAAATCGTGCCCGATCGCGGCCTGGCCGAGCGCGCGCCGCCGCCCGAGTGGGCCGCCGTATCTGAACGGCTGGCTGGCGCGCTGGGGGCCGGGCGCTTTGAAGAAGGGCTGACGAACGCGCTGGCCGAAGTCACGGCCCTGCTTGAAAAGCACTTTCCCGAGCCGCCGGATGCCGCCTGCCGCCCGGCGCCGGACAACCAGCTGCCCGATGCCGTGGTGCTGTGCTGACCCCCCTCTTTCCCTTCAAAACGCTTCCCGAATTCCAGCAAATCGAAAGGCAGACTGACCATGCAAGACCTCACTCCCGCCCAGGCCGCCCTGCGCGACGCCGCCCGCAACTACCACCGCCAGCCCACGCACGGCAAAGTGGCCGTGGTGCCCACCAAGCCGCTGTCGAACCAGCATGATTTGTCGCTGGCGTATTCGCCGGGCGTGGCCTATCCGTGCCTGGACATTCAGGCCAATCCAACCCTGGCCGCCGAATACACGGCGCGCGGCAATCTGGTGGGCGTGGTCACCAACGGCACGGCCGTGCTGGGGCTGGGCGATATCGGCCCGCTGGCGGGCAAGCCGGTGATGGAAGGCAAAGGGTGCCTCTTCAAGAAATTCGCGGGTATCGACGTGTTCGACATCGAACTGGCCGAGCGCGACCCCGACAAGCTGGTGGACATCATCGCCGCGCTGGAGCCTACGCTGGGCGGCGTGAACCTGGAAGACATCAAGGCGCCCGAGTGCTTTTACATCGAGCGCAAGCTGCGCGAGCGCATGAACATTCCGGTGTTTCATGACGACCAGCACGGCACCGCCATCATCGCGGGCGCGGCGCTGCTCAACGGGCTGGAGCTGGTAGGCAAGCGCATTGAAGACGCCAAAGTGGCCGTCAGCGGCGCGGGCGCGGCAGCGCTGGCCTGCCTGGACGTGCTGGTGGGCCTGGGCGCGAAGCCGCAAAACATCTTCGTGTGCGACTCCAAAGGCGTCATCTACGAAGGCCGCCCCGGCGGCTTTGACGAATCCAAGGCCCGCTACGCACAAAAAACCGAAGCGCGCACGCTGGCCGACGTGGTGCGCGGCGCAGACGTCTTTCTGGGCTGCTCCACCGCCGGCGTGCTCAGCGCCGACATGGTCAAAAGCATGGCCGACAAGCCCGTCATCCTGGCGCTGGCCAATCCCAACCCTGAAATCGACCCCGCCGAAGCACGCCTGGCGCGGCCCGACTGCATCATCGCCACGGGCCGCAGCGATTACCCCAACCAGGTGAACAACGTGCTGTGCTTTCCCTACATCTTCCGTGGCGCGCTGGACTGCGGCGCCACCCGGATTACCGAGGAAATGAAGCTGGCCTGCGTGCGCGAAATCGCCGCGCTGGCCAAGGCCGAATCCAGCGCCGAAGTGGCCGCTGCCTACGCGGGCAAGGAGCTGAACTTCGGCCCCGACTACATCATCCCCACGCCGTTTGACCCGCGCCTGATCCTGCGCATTGCCCCCGCCGTGGCCGAAGCGGCCGTGCGCTCGGGCGTGGCCACGCGGCCTATCACCGACATCGCGGCCTACCGCGCCTCGCTGGAGCGCTACATCTACCAGTCCGGCATGCTCATGCGCCCCGTCATCTCCGCCGCCCAGGCCGTGCCCGCCGCGCAAAAACGCGTGGTGTATGCCGAAGGCGAAGACGAGCGCGTGCTGCGCGCCGTGCAAAGCGTGGTGGACGACGGCCTGGCCACGCCCCTGCTCGTGGGCCGCCAGTCCGTCATTGAACGCCGCATCGCCAGAGCCGGCCTGCGCCTGAAAGTGGGGCGCGACGTGCAGGTGTGCGACCCCGAAACCGACAGCCGCTACGAAACCTGGTGGAAGGAATTTCACCGCCTGATGGCGCGCAACGGCGTCACGCAAGAAGCCGCGCGCGCCGCCGTGCGCCGCTCCACCACCGTGCTGGCCGCCCTCATGGTCCGCATGAACGACGCCGACGCCATGATCTGCGGCACCCTGGGCCGCTTTGACGTGCACTTCCAGCACGTCAGCGACATCATCGGCAAGGAACCGCACGCGCCCTGCATGGCCGCGCTCAACGCCCTCATCGCCGGCGGCCGCACCCTGTTCATTGCCGACACCTACATCAACAGCGACCCCGGCCCCGAACTGCTTGCCAGCATCGCCCGCCTGGCCGTGCAGGAAGTGCGCAACTTCGGCCTGCCGCCCAAAGTCGCCTTCCTCTCGCACTCCAACTTCGGCTCATCCACGCGCCCCTCGGCGCTGAAGATGCGCGCCGCGCGCGACCTGTTCCGCCAGCAGATGCCCGATGTGGAATGCGACGGCGAAATGCACGGCGACACCGCGCTCTCGCCCGAGCTGCGCGCCCGCAGCGTGCCCGACAGCACCTTGAGCGGCGAGGCCAACCTGCTCATCTGCCCCAGCCTGGACGCAGCCAACATCCTCTTCAACGTGCTCAAAACCACCGACGGCAACGGCGTCACCATCGGCCCCATCCTGCTGGGCGCGGCCGCGCCGGTGCATGTGCTCACGCCCAGCGCCACCGTGCGCCGCCTCATCAACATGACCGCCCTGGCCGTGGCCGAAGCGCAAAGCCGCCGCGCCGCGCACTAACGCTGGCGAACCATGAGAAAAAAAGCGGGCCTTGGCCCGCTTTTTTCATGCCCGCAACAGCCGCCCCAGGCGCCGAGAAACCGGCGTGCCGCAGACATGCAGGCGCGCCGTTTTTAGCTCCTTCATCAATAGCATGATGTCCTGATGAAATCTGCGGCGAATGGGTTTTTACCCCCCTCAAATTCGCTACTGTTTTTGATGCCTTCTGGCGGGCGCGCCGGGGCTTGCCCGGGGCTGGCCGCGAGCAGGCTTTCATGGCGGCTTCACAGCGGCCCTACAGCTGCATTTCGTGCTCGTGAAAGCGCCGCAGGCTGCTGCGGTGGGCGATGCTCACGAGGGTGAGGCCGGGCAGGTCGCGGGTGAGGCGGGCGTAGAGGCGCTCTTCGGTTTCTTCGTCCAGGGCGCTGGTGGCTTCGTCCAGAAAGAGCCAGCGGGGGCGGTGCAGCCAGATGCGGGCAAAGGCCAGGCGCTGCTGCTCGCCGGGGGAGAGCTGGCGCGCCCAGTGGGCGCTTTCGTGCAGGCGGTGCGTGAGGGCGGGCAGGCAAGCCCAGCGCAGGGCGGCCTGGCATTCGTCGTCGCTGAAGGCGGTTTCGAGGGCGGGGTAGGCCAAGCAGGCGCGCAGGGTGCCTGCGGGCAGGTAGCTTTGCTGGGGCACGAAGAGGGTTTCGGCGCGGGGGGCTGCCGCAGCGCCGGGCGCTGTGGCTGTTTTGGGCGTTTCAGCGGTTTCGGGCGCTTCAGCGGTTCCGGGCGGGGTGGCGATGTGGCCGTGGCCGTGCGTCCACAAACCGGCCAGGGCGCGCAGCAGGGTGCTTTTGCCTGCGCCGGAGGGGCCGCGCAGCATCCAGCGCTCGCCGGGGGCGATGCGCCAGTTCACCACGGGGGTGAGGGGCCGCCCGCCGGGGCCGAGGGCTTGCACGCCTTGCAGGGCGTAGCCGCTGGCGGCGGGGCCGCGCTGGCGGGTGATGCGGGGGGCGCTGGCCGTTGCGCCGCTGGCGGCTTGCAAGGCGGCGTCAAATTCGGCCAGGCGCGCCAGGGCCGAGCGCAGCAGGGCGAGGTCTTTGTATTTGTAGATGAACCACGAGAGGGCCACGCGCACGCGCATGAAGCTTTGGATGAGCTGGGTGAGGTCGCCCAGGGTGATGATGCCTTTGAACAGGCGCGGGCCTTGCAGCATGTAGGGCACGAGCGCGCCGACTTCGGTGTAGGCGTTGTCGGCGATGGTGATGCGCTTGGTGTAGTTCATGATGTCGCGCCAGTTGCGGCGCACGGCGGCGAAGCGGGCCGAAAGGCGCGCTCTTTCGGCGCTTTCGCCGCCGTAGAGGGCGATTTGTTCGGCGCTTTCGCGGATGCGCAGCAGCGCGGCGCGAAAGTCGGCTTCGGCCTGCTGCTGGCGGTAGTCGATTTGCACCATGCGGCCGCCGATTTTTTCAATGGCCCACGAGCCGCCCAGCGCGTAGATGAAGGCCACCCAAAGCATGTAGCCGGGCACTTGCAGCGTTTGGCCCCCAAGGGTGATGGCCAGTGCGCCCGACAGGCCCCAGACGATGGCCGAGAAGGTAAAGAGGCTGACGAAGTTGCTGATCAGCCCCAGCCCCAGGGTGAGCGTGCCGCTGGCGACCATGCGCAGGTCTTCGGCCATGCGCTGGTCGGCGTTTTCAAGGCCGCCGCCGCGATGGCCGCCGCCTTCGCCCTGATCGCCCTGATCGCGCTCCAGCCGCCAGAAGGCGTTGCCCGCCAGCCAGCGGCGCAGGTGTTCTTCGGTCATCCAGGCGCGCCAGCGCATTTCCAGCGATTGCGCCAGCCAGGTGCGGGCGGTGTTGAGCACCAGCCCCGTGAGCGCCAGCGCGGCCAGCGCGGCCAGTTGCGGCCAGAAGGCGGCTTCGTTGAGCTGCTGGAGCGCGTCGTAGAAGTCTTTTTGCCAGTAGGTGATGCGCGCGGCGCGCCACACCAGCGCCAGATCCAGCGCGATGACGGCGGCCAGCAGCCGCCAGCCCGGCCCGCTGTCAGGCGAGACCCAGTAGGCGCGGATGATGGGCCACGCGCCCGCGCGCGAAGCGGGGGCGCTCATGTGCGAAGGGGCCTCGAAGGCATCAGAAAGAGGAGCAAATTCAAGGGGGCAAAAATCCCGTTCTGCGCAGTATCCACCAGGACCTCATGCTATCGATAAAGAAGCGAATTCAGAGGTGAAAAACGCCCCGCAAGCGGGGCGCGGGCGCTCAGAGCCTGCCCATGATCTGGCCGCGAGGGGCGAAGGCGCGGATCGGAATGGACTGCGAGGCAGCAGACCGCCCGTCCGCGCCCAGTCCATTCTTTCCGCCCCCCACGGACAGCGAGCGGGTTTTCAGAACTGCGCGCGCAGCGTGAGCTGGAAGTTGCGCGGATCGCCGTAGGTGTTGTAGGTGTTGGTGCCGCCCAGGCGGGTGTAGTAGGTGCGGTCAAACAGGTTGTTGGCGTTGAGCTGCACGTCCCAGTGGCTGTTGATGCGGTAGCGCGCCATCAGGCTGGCGACGGCGTAGCCGCCCTGGCGGCGTTGTGAATTGGCCCCGGAGGCGCTGGCGCTGTAGGCATTGACGCCCAGCCCCACGCTCAGGCCCTGGAGCGGGCCGGATTCAAAGTGCCGCATGCCCCAGAGCTTGAGGATGTGGCGCGGCTCCCAGAAACGGAATTTCAGGCCCTGGTTGCGCGCGTCTTTGGTGTATTTGGAGTTCTGGCGCGTGTAACCGGCCTGCACTTCCCAGCCGGGCGCGGGGCGGCCCACCACTTCCACGTCCCAGCCCCGGCTTTGCACTTCGCCGTCATTGACGTAGTAGTCAGGGTTTTGCAAATCGGTGCGCGCGCGATTGACATCGCGCATGTCGTACACCGAGGCCGTCAGCAGCAAGCGCCCGTCCATGAATCCGGCCTTGGCGCCCAGTTCAAACTGGCGGCCTTCGCGCGGCTTGAGTGTTTCGCCACTGACGGTTTGCTCGTCTTGCGGAGCGAAGATGTCGGAAAAGCTGGCATACGCCGTCCAGACCGGGTTGATGTCATACAGCACGGCGGCATAGGGCGTGAAGTGGCCGCTGACGCGCTCGCCGCCCGCTTCCCAGGGCGTGGGCGTGGCGGGCCAGTTGCTGCGGCTGCGCGTTTTGTACCAACTCCAGCGCCCGCCCAGTACGACGGTCAGCGGCTCGGCCGCGCGCAGGCGAAGCTGGCCATACACGCCGCTTTGGCTCGTGTCGGTATCGCCGCCCTGGGTGTAGGGGCGGCGCGGGTCGGGCACGAGGTCGTGGCGGCCAAAGGGCACGTTGTCCGTGACGATGCGCTGACGCCCCAGGCCAAAGCCCCGGTAAGACTGATCCCACTTCTCGCTCTGGTAGCCAAACAGGGCGCGGTGCTCGCGGCCCCACAGGGTGAAGGGGCCGCTGGCATACACATCCACGGAATGGCGGGTGTTTTCGTAGTCGCCATAGCGGCTGCGGTAGCTGAGGGTATGGGTGTCGGGATTCACGCCCGACCAGGTGAAGGCGTCATGAAAGAACTGGTCTTGCTCCAGCCGCATCAGGCGCGCCGTGGCTTGCCAGCCGCTGGCAAAGCGGTGCTGCGCGTCGGCCACGAACATGCGGTGCGTCCAGCCGCTGCGGTTCCAGTCTGGCGAGGTGTTGGTGCTGCGCGGCACGTTCAGCAGACCGCCCGAAGTCCATGCGGGCAGGCCCGACATGCCCGCCCGCAGGCGGTCGCGCTGGTAAGCGGCGGAGAGCGACAGGGTGGTTTGCGGCGTGGCGTCCCAATCCAGCGTGGCGTAGCCCACTTGCTTGCTGGTATGCGCGCGCTCGATGGACCAGCCCTTGTCGGTGAGCGCCAGCACGGCGCGGCCGCGCAGCGTGCCGGCGGCGTTCAACGGCCCCGTCACGTCCACGCTGGCCTGGTGGTTGCGCCAGGTGCCCGTGCCCACACTGCCTTCCAAGGCAAATGCGTTTTTGGCGCGCTTGCGCACCAGATTCACCGTGCCGCCCATATCGCCGCCCGAGTTGCCCGCGAACACGCCCGCCGGGCCGCGCAGCACTTCGGCGCGCTCGTAAATGGTCATGTCCAGCTGCTGCACGCCGGAAAACGAGTTGTAGGAAGGCACGCCGTCGTAGCTGACGTTCATGTGATAGCCGCGCGAGAGGAACTGGCTCTGGTGCATGTCATTGCTGATCACCGTCACGCCGGTGGCCATGTTCAGCGCCTCCGTCACCGTGGCGGCGTTCTGGTCGCGCACGCGCTCGCTGGTGATGACGGAAACCGACTGCGGCACTTCGCGCGCGCTCAGCGGCTCTTTGCCGCCCACGGTGGTTTTGCTGATGTAGCCGGACGATTCGGCGCTGTCGGTCACGCGCACTTCTTCCAGCGTCTGAATCTTCTTGGGGTCTTGCGCCTGCTCGTCGGCCACGGCTGCCTGCGCCGCCGCCAGCGCGGGAAGGGCCAGCGCCAACGCCAGCGTCAGGGGCCTGAGAGCCAGGCGCGAGGGGTTTGGATGGAAATTCATGATGGGTATCCGGAGGCGCGCGCGGCGCCCCTCTTGTGAAATGAAATGGAAAAGGAATGAAAAAGCGGATCGCCGCGCGCCTGGGCGCATCAGCCCATGCCGCGCAGGCGCGTGATGCCTTGCAGGCCCGCGCGGCCGCCGCAAGGGCGCGCCGGCAGTCAGCAAGCGTCAGGGGAAAGTCAGCGGAAAAGAGGGTTTGAGAGGAGGCGCGGACTGGCGCACAGCGGCCAGCGGCCCCGCTTCGCCCAAAAAGGCCGTCAAAGGGGCGGCCCGCGCCCTGGCAAGGCGCGCAGGTGGCGCGCTGCCTCCACGGGCGGCCGCCATGCGGGCGCGGTCAGCACGCGAACCAGGCGCGCCGCGCTGGCCCGCGCCAGCGCCCCCACAGGCGCGGGCGGCGCAGGCAGCAGCAGCTGCATGAAGACGCACCACGGGCAGCCCGCAGGCGCAGACTGGGCCAGCGGCTGGAAAGGAGCGCCGTCCTGGGCCTCGCCTGCCACGGCCACCCACTCCATGCCTTGCGCCGTGCACAGCAGCACCCGCTCGCCCGCCGTCGCATTCAGCAGGGCCGGATGCGCCGCCGCCCAGAGTACGAGCAGCGCCGCCGCCAGCGCCCAGAAGCGCCGGACGGAGACAGGCAGGCGGCACAGCACGCCAGGCCGGGAAAATGCACGAACAGTCAAGAAAAGCCCCGAAAACTGCAACAAGACTTGGAAAAAGGTGGCGCAGTGTAGGGGCATGCGCGCCAAAAATCCAGCGTCCGCAAGCTGCCTGCGAGCCACCCGAGTGCGGCGTTTGGAACCTGTTCAGCGTCTGGCCGTGAGGGGGCTGCACGAACCTCGCGCTCCGGCAGGGCGTTCGCAAGGCTCCAGAGCGCCCAAGCCCGCGCTTTTCGTGCTTTTCACGCCTGCGGCGCAGCTTGCACGCAGGCATCTGAAAACGCCGCCGCGCGCCGCTGGCGCTGCTTGCAATTTTCTTGATTCAAGATAAGAAGAGAGGCGGCGCGCGGCGTGCCTGCAACAGCTCGGCCAGCTCGCCCATGTGGGCGAGCACGCGCGATGCGCCTGCGGCCCGCAGCGGGTGCGGGCTGGCGTGCGGATCGTCTGGCGGGCAGTAGGCCCAGACGGTGCAGCCAGCGGCCACGCCAGCGGTGATGCCGGGCACGGTGTCTTCCACGACCAGGCAGCGCCCGGGGCTGACACGCAAGTGGCGGGCGGCGGCCAGATAGACGTCAGGCGCGGGCTTGCTGGCGGGCATTTCGTGGCCGCTGAAAACGGCGGGGCCAAACAAAGGCGCAAGGCCAGTCTGGGCCAGCTGCATTTGCACTTTCTGCCGGTCAGCGCCGGAGGCGCAGGCGATGCGGCCGCCAGTGCGGGCGTGGGCGGCATGCACAGCTTCGCGCGCGCCGGGCACGACTTGCAGGCGCGCGGCCAGCTCGGCATTGCGGCGGGCGTAGAAAGCCTGCATCCACGCCTCCGTCAGGGGCTGGCCGGTGTGCTGCTCGATGACGGTGCGCTGGCTGCGCACGGTGACGCCCAGAAAGCGCGCGCGGCATTCGGCTTCGCTCATGGCCCAGCCGCGCTCGGCCAGCATGTGGCGCAGCACGCCGAGGGTGATGGGTTCGCTGTCTACCAGCACGCCGTCGCAGTCGAACAAAACGGCTTCAAACCGGGCGGGCGGGCGAGGGGCAGGCGGGGCGGAAGACATGAAAAAGAGGAGCAGATTCAAGGCCAGTAAAAACGGCTTTTGCGCACATTCGACCAGGAGGCCATGCTACGAAGAAAGGAGCGGAATGAGACCGCAAAATGAGGCCGCAGCCGCTCACGCCGTCAGCCGTTTGACGCCGGGCAGCTCGCAGGCGTAGATGGCGTTGCGCAGGGCGGCAATGGCTTCGTAGCGGGTGAAGCTGCGCCGCCAGGCAAGGACGATGCGGCGGGTGGGCGCTTGCTGGCCTTCGCCGCGGGCGACAACGGGCAGGTAGCGCACATGGGGGTGCATGAAGCTGGTGCGCACGGCGTGGGCCTTCGCGCGCCGGCCTCGCGCGGGCGCGTCCGGCGCGTTGGATGCGTTTGGCGGCTGCCAGTCTTTGGGCGCGGCCATGCGGGGCACGAGGGTGATGCCCATGCCGGCGGCCACCATGTGCTGAATGGTTTCGAGCGAGGAGCCTTCAAAGCTCTTGCTGATGCCCTCGGCGTTGCTGGAAAAAAGGGCGTGCTCGGGGCAGACCTGGAGCACGTGGTCGCGAAAGCAGTGGCCTGCGCCCAGCAAAAGCATGGTTTCGTTCTTGAGCTGGCGGGTGGTCACGCTGGGCAGCGCGGCCAGCGGATGCGATTCGGGCACGGCGGCCAGGAAAGGCTCGTCGTACAGGGGCGCGATGGCCAGGCCCGCGTCAGGGAAAGGCTCGGCCAGGATGGCGCAGTCGATATCGCCCGTGCGCAGCATCTCCAGCAGGCGCACGGTGAAGGTTTCCTGCAGCAGCAGGGGCATTTGCGGCGAGAGGCGAATGTTTTGCTGCACCAGATCGGGCAGCAGGTAGGGGCCGATGGTGGGGATGACGCCGAGCTTGAGCGGGCCGCTCAGGGGGTTTTTGCCGCGCTTGGCGATTTCGCGCACCCCGTTAGCCTGCTCCAGCACGCTTTGGGCCTGGCGCACGATTTCTTCGCCCAGCGGGGTGACGGTGACTTCTCCCGCGCCGCGCTCGAAAATTTTGACGTCCAGCTCTTCTTCCAGCTTTCTGACGGAAACCGATAGCGTGGGCTGCGAGACGTGGCAGGCCTCGGCGGCCTTGCCAAAGTGCTTGTGGCGGGCCAGTGCGACGATGTATTTGAGTTCAATCAGGGTCATGGAGGGGCGGTTTTTCTGCGCTTGCCGCCATTGTCGGCGGTGCGCGGGGCGGCGAGCGCCAGAAAGCGTCTGCAAGAAAGGCAGCCGCCGTGGCTTCAGCGCCCTGGCCCTGGCCGCCGCAGCTCTCCGGAATCTGCCCCGGACTGTCCGGAATACCCGCAGCGGCGGCGTACCCTCTGCGCCCTGTGCAAAAGGAGCCGGAAAAGCGCCGGGCGCGTAGCCCACAGGTTCAGCCCACTAAAAAAGGAGCAAATTCAAGGGGGTCAAAACAGCGCCTTGCGCAATCTCCACTAGGACCTCATGCTCCAAATAGAGGAGCAAATGTTTTGCTCCTCTTGCCCCGCCTGGGGCCAGCCTTTGCGCCGCCTCTCAAAGGCTGGCAAACAAGTCGTTGAGCGCCTCGCTCATGGTGGGGTGGGTGAAGATTTGGCTCTTGACGTAGCTGGCGGGCACGCGGTGGTCGATGGCCATCTTGAAGAGGTTGATGATTTCGTGCGATTCGGCGCACAGCAGGGTGACGCCCAGAATTTCACCCGTGCCGGCATCGGTCACGGCCTTGAGCAGGCCGTCGGTCTGGCCCAGGATCTTGGCTTTCGGAATGGCCTCGGCCTTGAGCGTGGCGACTTTGATGTTGCGGCCCGCCTGGCGCGCGGCAGCTTCCGTCATGCCAATGTGCGCCAGCGGCGGCTGGGTGAAGACGGCCGTGGGAAACGGCGCGCGGTCTGCCGTGCTGCGCTGACCCTGGCCAAAGAGCTGATCGCGCACGATGCGCCAGTCATCCAGCGAGATGTAGGTGAACTGCGGGCTGCCCGCCACGTCGCCCATGGCCCAGATGTGCGGGGCGGCGCGCAGGTGTTCATCCACCTGGATGAAGCCGCGCTCGGTCACGGCCACGCCTGCTTTCTCAAGCGCCAGGCCGTCGGTATTGGGGCGGCGGCCCGTGGCCAGCAAGATGGCGTCGGCGTCAAAACGGCCTTTGGAAGTGACGGCGGTGGTGTGCTGCGCGCCTTCTTCAAAGCGCTGCGTGGCCGCACCCAGCACCAGGCGCACGCCTTTGGCCTCCAGAATGCGCTGCATCTCGGCGGCGATGTCGCGGTCTTCGCGCGGCAGGAAGGTTTCGCCTGCATCCAGCACGGTGACTTCGCTGCCGAAGGCGCGGTACATGAAAGCAAATTCCAGCCCGATATAGCCGCCGCCGACGATGAGCAGGCGCTGCGGGCGCTCGGCCAGGGAGAGCGCGCCGGTGCTGTCGTAAATGCGCTTGCCGTCCACGCCTTCGATGCGGGGCACAACGGGCAGGCTGCCGGTGTTGATGAAGATGCGATCAGCCGTCACGCGCAGCTCGCCTTCGGGGCCGCTCAACATGACGGTGTGCGCGTCTTCAAAGCGGGCGCGGGCATTGATGACGCGGGCGCGCTCCAGGCCGTCAAGCTTGGCGAAGTTGGCGGCGCGCAGCTTGGGAATGAGGCCGTTTTTGGCCTGCATGGCGGCGCCGAACACGGCGGCCTTGTCGGCTTCCAGCGCGCGGCGTTCGCCCTCGGCAATGAGTTTTTTGGAAGGGATGCAGCCCACATTGATGCAGGTGCCGCCGTACATCTGGGCGGATGCCTCGGCCAGGAGAACGTCCTGCCCGTGCTGGGCCAAATCAGCGGCCAGCGTTTTGCCAGCCTTGCCAAAGCCGATAACGAGATTGGGTGTGTGCAGGGTTTGCATGAAGCGCCTTTTTGAAAAAAGCTTTCGCCAAATAAAAGAAGAAATGAAGGAGAAAACGCTGCTTTTTCTAGCTGCCGCCATGCAGCCCGGCCTGTGCAGGAGCCGAAACAGGCGCGGCGGCAGAAGCCGGGGCAGGCTTTTTGGCGGCCAGCTGGTCAAGAAGCCGCTTATTGACGCTGTGCACGGCTTCGAGTTCCTGCTTCATGGCCTTGGTCACCTGCATGAGCGCGGACAGCTTGCGGTTGGATTCGCGCAAATGCTCCGCCATGCGCTGCGAGAGCGTCATCAGCAAGTGCACAGCCACCTTGGGCTGCTCTTGCGTGAGCTGCAAAAGCGTGTCGCGCGTGAGCACGGCCAGCGCCAAGTCTGTGGCGGCTATGCAGGTGGCCGAGCGGGGCACATCGGCAATGAAGCCCATCTCGCCAATCAGGCTGCCAGGGCCAAGAATGGTGACGACCACGCTTTCGTCAGAGGCGGAGGCGCTTTCCACGGTAACTTCGCCATCAACCACCAGGGCCATGAAGCCGCTACCCGCAGCTTCGCCCTCGCGAATCAGCACTTCGCCCGCATTGACCAGCTGCGGGTGCATGTAGCCCACGATCAGGCGCGCCTCAGCCAGGCTCAATCCCAGCCGCGCGCCGCCCGATACCAGCAGCTGCGCGGCTCTTTCCTGCGCGGAATCACTCATCATCCCAGCCTCCAAAACCTGAAAACCTGTTCACAACCCATCCTGATCCGCCCCTGGGCCACGCACGGACAAACGGTGAACAGGTTCTAGCACAGGCCATATCTGCCAACGCGGCGCATGCCAGACGAAATCAGAAACGCCGCCAGCGGCCAAGGCGCAAGGGTTTTTCCCATTCCCATGATGCATGGCAAATTTTCTTTAACCAACGGGCATGTATTTTCCGATAAATCGAATTATTTTCCCAAAGCGTTCTTCGTGAATCATGAGCGGCAAGACATGCTTGCCGCATTCTCCCGCAAAACACTTGCCCCGGTCATTTTACGCCTGCGCGAAAAAATAGCTTGCAGATCCCAAAGCGGTGCCTCATGGCGTTCGTCTTAAACAAAATTCTTGCGCCAAACTCACCCACTGGACAAGCATATTTCGTTCACAAATAAAAAGCCCCGCATAAAATGCGGGGCCTTATCGTTTATATAAGCCATTTGGCATCGAATCTCGATCTGTTCACATTAACGCAAGGATTGAGTCGCACGCACCGAATGAAAAGACTCCATCGAACAGCGCGCATTATTTGATTGATATCGACGCCTGGCTTATTTTCAAACAGAATCAACGTTTTTGACGGTACTTGCGCAGGGCCGCAATTTCAGCGGCCAATACCGCCAACTCGGATGTGGCGCGGGCCATATCGATTTCGCTCTTGGCATTGCGCAGGTTTTCTTCCGCTTCTTTTTTGGCGGCCTGGACTTTTTTGTCGTCCAGGTCTTTTCCGCGAATGGCCGTGTCGGACAGCACCGTCACGCGATCGGGCTGCACTTCCAGAATGCCGCCTGCCACGAAAATGAATTCTTCCCCTTTGCTGGTGTGAATGCGCACCGACCCCGGCCGGATGCGGCTGATCAACGGCGTATGACGGGGATAGATGCCCAGCTCTCCCAATTCGCCCGGTAGCGCCACGAAAGTAGCCGTGCCGGAAAAGATGGACTCTTCCGCGCTGACCACATCGACATGAAAGGTTTCAGCCATGCTTGCTCCTGTGCTGGGGCGCGGGCCATATGACCGCAAGCCAGGGCTTTGCCCTTTCTTGCGCCACGCACCCGCGCCAGTCGCTGGATTTCCGGCAGGAAATCAGATCTTCTGGGCCTTTTCCATCGCCTCGTCAATCGTGCCAACCATGTAGAACGCCTGCTCAGGCAGATGGTCGCACTCGCCATTGACGATCATTTTGAAGCCGCGAATGGTTTCTTTCAGCGGCACATATTTGCCGGGCGATCCCGTGAACACTTCCGCCACGTGGAATGGCTGGGACAGAAAGCGCTGAATCTTGCGGGCGCGGGCCACGGCCAGCTTGTCTTCAGGGCTGAGTTCGTCCATGCCCAAAATGGCAATGATGTCGCGCAGCTCCTTGTAGCGTTGCAGTGTGCCCTGTACCTGGCGCGCCACGTTGTAATGCTCTTCGCCCACAACAAGCGGATCCAGCTGGCGGCTGGTGGAATCCAGCGGATCGACTGCAGGGTAAATGCCCAGCGCGGCAATGTCGCGCGACAGCACCACCGTGGAATCCAGGTGGGCGAACGTGGTGGCGGGCGACGGGTCGGTCAAGTCGTCAGCGGGCACATACACCGCCTGGATGGACGTGATGGACCCCACTTTGGTGGAGGTGATGCGCTCTTGCAGGCGCCCCATTTCTTCGGCCAGTGTTGGCTGATAGCCCACGGCGGAAGGCATGCGGCCCAACAGGGCGGACACTTCCGTTCCCGCCAGGGTGTAGCGGTAGATGTTGTCCACGAAAAACAGCACGTCACGCCCTTCGTCGCGGAAGGATTCGGCAATGGTCAGCCCTGTTAGCGCCACGCGCAGGCGGTTGCCGGGCGGCTCATTCATCTGGCCGTACACCATCGAAACCTTGGACTCGCCCAGGTTCTGCTGATTGACCACGCCCGCGTCGGACATTTCGTGATAGAAGTCATTGCCTTCGCGGGTGCGTTCGCCCACGCCAGCAAACACCGACAAGCCGGAGTGCGCCTTGGCAATGTTGTTGATGAGTTCCATCATGTTCACGGTTTTGCCCACGCCCGCACCGCCGAACAACCCCACCTTGCCGCCTTTGGCAAAGGGGCAAACCAAGTCAATCACCTTGATGCCCGTTTCCAGCACTTCCTGCGAAGGCGAAAGCTCGTCATAGGCAGGCGCCTTGCGGTGAATGGAGGCCGTCATCGTCTGTTCGATGGGGCCTCGCTCGTCGATGGGATTGCCCAGCACATCCATGATGCGGCCCAGCGTGGCTTTGCCTACAGGCACCGTAATGGGGTGGCTGGTATTGCTAACCACCATGCCACGGCGCAGGCCGTCAGACGATCCCAGCGCGATGGTGCGGACGATGCCGTCACCCAGCTGCTGCTGAACTTCAAGCGTCAGCGCAGAACCCTCCATCTTGAGGGCGTCATACACCTTGGGCATGTGCGTGCGCGGAAACTCGACGTCCACGACAGCACCGATGCACTGAACAATTTTTCCTTGAACTTGGGCCATATTTGCTCCAATACTGAATTTCTTTATATAGATGCGGTACGGGGCTTTCCCGAAATCAAACGGCTGCTGCGCCTGCCACGATTTCCGTCAGCTCGGTCGTAATGGCCGCCTGGCGCGTCTTGTTGTAGACCAGCTTCAATTCATTGATGACATTGCCCGCGTTGTCTGTTGCCGCTTTCATGGCGACCATGCGGGCGGACTGCTCGGACGCCATGTTTTCAGCGACGGATTGATAAACCAGCGCCTCAACGTAGCGAACGAGCAGATCGTCAATCACGGACTGGGCATCAGGCTCGTAGATGTAATCCCAATTGATATTGCGCACATTGCTGTCGCGCGCCTGCTGCTGCATTCGTTCGGCTGACAGGGGCAGCAATTGCTCAACCACCGCTTCCTGCTTCATGGTATTAATGAAGCGCGTATAGGCAATATGGACCGCCTGCAATTCACCCGCTGCATACTGATCCAACAGCACTTTTACTGGGCCAATAAGCTTCTCGAGATGAGGCGTATCGCCCAGTTGAGTAACCTGCGCCACCACAGGCGCCCCAATGCGGTTCAGAAAGCCCAGGCCTTTATTGCCAATAGCCACGGCTTGCGCAGCAACGCCCTCACTTTGAAGCTCGCGCAGCTTGCCCGTAATCAGACGCATGACATTGGTATTCAGACCGCCGCACAACCCTTTGTCAGTCGTGACAACGATCAGCCCCACAGCGGAAGCCTTATTGATTTGCATGAAAGGGTGCACATAATCTGGATGCGCCTGCCCCAGATTAATGGCTATATTGCGCACCTTCTCCGCGTAAGGGCGCGCCGCGCGCATGCGGTCCTGCGCTTTGCGCATTTTGCTGGCGGCCACCATTTCCATGGCCTTGGTGATCTTTTTGGTGTTTTCCACCGATTTGATCTTGCCGCGTATTTCCTTGCCAACTGCCATTGCTGCTTCCTTGTATCAGGCCCAGCCTGGTCAGGCAAAGGTTTTCTTGAATGCCTGAATGGCCGCACTCAATTCGGCTTCTGCATCAATGCACAGCTTCTTGAACGCCTTTTTCTCGTCGCTATCAGAGTCTTTGGCAGGCTTGGCATCCCATTTGGCGCCGTTCTTTTCAATGGTTTCAAGCAATGCAGCATGCTTATCTTTCAGATAAGCGTGCAAGCCGCTTTCAAACGCCAATACTTTTTTGACGTCCACATCGTCCATGAAATTATTGTTCACGGCGAAAAGAGACGCTCCCATCAGACTGATAGACAGAGGGCTATATTGGGGCTGCTTGAGCAATTCCGTCACCCGTGCGCCACGATCCAACTGCTTGCGAGTCGCTTCATCCAAATCAGAGGCAAACTGGGCAAACGCCGCCAATTCACGGTATTGCGCCAAATTGGTACGAATACCGCCCGACAAACCTTTAATCCAGTTGGTTTGCGCCGCGCCACCCACACGAGAAACGGAGATACCCGCATTGATGGCGGGACGGATGCCAGCGTTGAACAAATTAGTTTCAAGGAAAATTTGTCCATCCGTGATCGAAATCACATTTGTCGGAACAAAGGCAGACACGTCACCCGCCTGCGTTTCAATAATGGGCAAAGCAGTCAGAGACCCCGTTTTACCTTTCACTTCCCCTTTGGTGAAAGCCTCAACATAGTCTGCATTCACACGGGCTGCGCGCTCCAGCAAACGGCTATGCAGATAAAACACATCGCCCGGGAAGGCCTCGCGCCCAGGCGGGCGGCGCAACAAGAGGGAAACCTGACGATAAGCCACGGCCTGCTTGGACAAATCGTCATAAACAATCAGCGCATCCTGTCCGCGATCACGGAAATATTCGCCCATGGTGCAGCCAGAATACGCGGCCACATACTGCATGGCGGCAGATTCAGAAGCTGACGCTGCCACCACGATGGTGTATTCCATGGCTCCGGCCTGTTCAAGCGCGCGCACCACATTCTTGATGCTGGACGCCTTTTGCCCAATCGCCACATACACGCAGGTCATATTCTGACCTTTCTGATTGATGATGGCATCAATGGCTACGGCCGTTTTACCAGTCTGGCGGTCGCCAATAATCAGTTCGCGCTGACCGCGTCCCACAGGCACCATGGAATCAATCGCTTTCAAGCCAGATTGAACAGGCTGACTGACGCTCTGACGCGCAATCACGCCAGGAGCCACTTTTTCAATAACGTCCGTCAATTTGGCATCGATTGGACCTTTGCCGTCAATTGGCTGCCCCAGCGCATTGACCACGCGTCCAATCAATTCAGGTCCCACGGGCACTTCCAGAATGCGTCCCGTGCATTTGACGGTATCACCCTCCGAAATATGTTCATAGCCCCCCAAGATCACGGCGCCAACGGAATCGCGTTCCAGATTCAGCGCCAAGCCAAAAGTGGCTTGGCCATCAGGCGCCACGGGAAACTCCAGCATCTCGCCCTGCATGGCATCGGAGAGGCCATGAATGCGAACAATGCCATCAGTGACAGAGACTACTGTGCCTTGGTTGCGAATTTCGGAGCCAACGCCCAGCCCTTCAATACGGCTTTTGATAAGTTCAGAAATTTCGGCTGGATTGAGCTGCATGACTCTTTCCTTTGTTCATTGGGTTATCGGTCCGCTTGCGCCGTCAGGCGGAAAGGGCCATCTTCATTTGCTGCAAGCGTGCGCGCACTGAGGTGTCAAGCACTTCGTCGCCCACCTTGACTCGGATGCCGCCAATCAAATCCGGCATTTGCTCTACTCGTAGCCGCAATTGGCAGCCAAAGCGTTTTTCGAGTGTTAATTTGAGCGCCTTCAGATCCGGCTCGGCAATAGGAAATGCGCTGTAAACAACTGCATCGACCTCTCCCGTCACACTGCTGGTCAGCGCACGGAACTGTCGCGCCACTTCCGGCAGCGCTGCCAAACGCTCGTTGTCAATGACTACGCGCAGAAAATTTGCTCCGCGCTCAGGCAAGGCTTTGGGAAGCAACCCCGACACAAGCTGAAAAACCTGCTGCGCATCGACACGCGGATCAGCCGCGAACTCAAGCAGCTGATCATCAGCTGCAACGGCAGCCAATGCATCAAGCCACTCCTGAGCCGCAGATAAATCTGACCGCTCCGCCTGAAACAACGCTTCCGCATACGGACGCGCAATAGTGGCTAGTTCAGCCATGAGCACTCCTCGCTTTTCAGATCACAGCTCAGCCTTCAGGCGATTCAACAAATCCGCATGAACGCTGGCATTCACCTCTTTGCGCAGGATTTGCTCCGCCCCCTTGACTGCCAATGCGGCCACATCTTCCCGCAAAGCCTCGCGCACACGGACGGCCTGTTGCTCGGCTTCAGCTTTGGCGGCAGCCAGGATTTTGTTGCTTTCTTCTGCCGCCCTGGCTTTGGCCTCTTCTATGATGGCTTGCGCCCGACGATCGGCATCTGCCAAGCGTTGCGTCGTTTCATTGCGCGAGGCAGCCAGCTCTTTCTCGACACGTTGATTGGCGGCAGCCAACTCGGTTTTTGCCTTATCGGCGGCGGCCAGTCCGTCGGCAATTTTCTGGGCACGTTCGTCCAGCGCTTTTGTGATCGGCGGCCACACGAACTTCATCGTGAACCAAACCAGGATCGCAAAAACAACGGCCTGCAGAAACAGGGTCGCGTTGATATTCACGGTTCAACTCCTTTCATCCCGGAAAGGGAGAACCGGTCAAGCGGCGATCTGGAAAGGATTGGCAAATGCGAACAACAGGGCCACAGCGACGCCAATCAGAAAAGCGGCGTCAATCAGCCCTGCCAAAATGAACATTTTGGTTTGCAGCTCATTCATCAGTTCAGGCTGACGGGCAGAGGACTCAAGAAACTTGCCGCCCATGAGCGCAATACCAATAGAGGCACCAATGGCACCCAGGCCCACAATAAATCCACAAGCCAAAGCGACGAGGCCGAGAATGTTTTCCATGATTACTCCTGATAAGAAAAGGAAAAAGAAAAAGGAAATCGTTGAGAATCAGTGCGAGTCGTGCGCCTGCCCCACATAAATTAACGTCAGCATCATGAAGATGAACGCCTGCAGGGTAATCACCAAAATATGAAAGATAGCCCAAGCGGAACCGGCAATCACGTGCCCGACCGCCAGCCAGAAACCACCGGAAACGGGATTGAACTGCCACGCCCACGCACCGCCCATCAAAGCCACCAGCATGAACACCAGTTCGCCCGCGAACATATTGCCAAACAGCCGCATGCCATGCGAAACCGTCTTGGCGATGAATTCGATAATCTGCATCACAAAGTTGATTGGATACAAAAATACCTTGTCGCCAAACGGCGCTGCTACCAGCTCATGCGCCCAGCCGCCCACGCCCTTGATTTTTACGTTATAGAACAGGCAAACAAGAAGAACGCTGACTGACAGACCCAGGGTGGTTGAAAGATCGGCTGTTGGAACGACGCGCATGTAATCCTTGTAACCCATCGCCGGGCCTGCCGAATGCCACATGGCGGGAATCCAGTCAACTGGCAGCATATCCATGGCATTCATCATGAAAATCCAGACAAACACGGTAAGCGCCAGAGGAGAAACCAGTTTACGGCTCTTGGCATTATGAATCACGCCTTTCGCCTGATTCTCAACCATTTCAGCCAGTATTTCGACAGCCGCCTGAAAGCGGCCCGGAACACCAGAAGTAGCCTTTCGCGCCCCCAGCCACAATAGCCAGCAGCCGAGTGCGCCACAAACAATAGACCAAATCAACGAATCGACATTGAAGAGGCTGAAATCGACAATGCTCTTTTGCGAGGCGGCCTCAAAAGAGAAATTGCTTTGCAGATGATGCAAGTGATGCTGGATGTATTGTCCAGCTGATGGCGCGTGCCCAACAGTTTCAGAAGCCATGTTGATCCGTCACAAACCTTGTTTTCTCATGTCCTTTAAGACATCGCTTTCCGGCGCGCCGACTGCCACCAAAGAGATAACCAGTACGACTTGATCACCAGCACAAAACCAGCCAGCAGCGCCAGCCAGTCAAGTTGCGATCCCAGCAGCCGGGGCGCCATGCACAACATGGCTACCGTTAGCGCAATCTTGGCACCTTCCCAGACAAAAAGACGAAGAAGCGACACGCCCGCCAGCGGGGTCTGCGGCCGCCACAGGCCCGTTGTGCCAAAGGCGAACAGCGCTGCTGGCAACACTACCGCCGCGCTGCCGTATGCGGCTGATCCAGCCGCACTGCGCGATTGCGTCAGCGCCCAGACCAACAAGCTCACAAACGCGCTGACAGTCATCTGCATCAGCAGCGTGCCTGCCAGCGACAGAGGCCGGTGATTCTTGCGCCATTGCTGCGCCTGTTGGGCAGTCAATGGGGGCGGTGTTGTCTCGACTCCATCCTCATCAGGAAAACTTGCGAATTCCACTTCAGACGACGCCTGCGCGGCACACTCAGCCATCTCAACGTCTCCTTCAAGGTTTTCGCAAACTTTTGCAATTATATGGACAATCTTTTGCCCTTCCGCCTCCTTTTGAACCCTTATTCAAAGCAGCAGATGGGGCTCGCTTCTGCTTCTTTCTTTTAATTAGGCCAAGGACCGTCACCCAGGCGCAGATTGGTTTGCACGGGCGCATCGGGATCAATCAGCGGCTGCGGACGCGGGCCGGGGCGGGCCATCGCAGCGACCGGGCTGCTTTGGGTTTCGTCGCGTTCGCAGAAAACGGGAGCGGGAATGCCTGTGTAATGCAGCGCCACCAAGCGTTTGTGCAACCCCAGGCCGAATTCGGCCCGTAGCGTTTCATCGGCATACTGCAGCGCGCCGCCATCGGTATCCACACCGGCCTGGCGCTCCAGCACGACAAAGCCGCGCAGCCCCTCCACAATGGCCATGTCCTGATACAGGCGGGCCTCAAATTGCAGCTCGTACGGACAGTGGTAGCGCAAACGCGGTGCATCGAGCATGGCGGCACATCCTGGCAGCGCAGCAGCTATCAGAACCATAGCTGCACGGGCTGTATTGACGGGGACTTGCGGCATTTTTTAATCTGATCCGCAACCCCGCTTCACCGGGGCCAAAGCGCCCACATGCGCAGCGGCTGCTTCAGCCGTCCGGCCAATGCGCCCGCTTCCTCGCCCCAGCCTGCAAAGTAGTCGGCCCGAACTGCGCCCGTAATGGCGCTGCCCGTGTCTTGCGCCAGTACCAGCCGGTTGAGCTGCGCTTGCGGCCCCGAACTGGAAATCCACACGGGCGTGCCATAAGGAATGCTTTGCGGATCCACGGCGATGGAGCGCCCGGGTGTCAGCGGCACACCTTGCGCGCCGCGCGGACCAAAGTTCGCATCCAGCTCGCTCATGGATTCCTCGCGAAAAAAAGTCACGCGCGGATTGCTCCACAGCATCTCCTGCTGGCGATGCGGGTTCTGCGCCGCCCATGCCTTGATGCCCGGCCAGGTCGCGTCTGACACTGCTCCTTGGTCCAGCAACCAGCGGCCCACGCTCTTGTAAGGATGACCGTTCGTGGCAGCGTAGGCCAGCCGCACCAGCCGCTGGCTGCCATCTGGCTCGCTCACCACGGCCCGGCCCGATCCCTGTATTTGCAGCATCAGCGCATCCACCGGATCGGCCAGCCACATCAGCTCCTGCCCGGCCAGCGCCGCGCGCGCCTGCGGCAGCTGCTCCATCTGCTGGCGTGAATACCACGGCCCGCGCGCGCTCACGCCTGGCGGCGGGCGATGCAGCGGCACGGCAAAACCCGGGCGCTGCACGCGCGAAGCTCGCACCACCGGCTCAAAGTAGCTCGTCAGCAGACCCTCGCTGCTCGCACTGGCAAGCGCCTCCACGCGATAGGGCCGCAGCCGCGCGCGCATCCATTGCTGCTGCTCCTGCGGCGTCGCCAGTGTCAGGCGGCGCACTTCATCGCACAGCGGCGCAAAAACTGGGCCGGGGCGCTCGCAGCTTTGCAGCCATGCATACCAGGCTTGATTGGTATCGTCTTGCTCAAAGCCGGGCAGCTCGGCCCAGCGCACCGGCGTCCAGCGGCTGCGCGCGCGAATCATGGGCGGCGGCAGCGGGGCTGAATCCGCAGGGTCATACGCCATAGGCGGCAACGGAGGCGCCAGCTCGCTTTCATCAGGATGAGGGACGCTGGCACAGCCAGCCAGCCACGCGGCCAGCGCCAGCATCATCAGCCAGGCGCTGAAATGGGTTGTTTGAGGCATGGGGCGCGATTGTGCGCAAAGGCATGCAAGGCGGCGTTTCTTGCTGCAACGCGCTCAGAAATCGCCCTCAAACACAAAGCCCCGCCAGCAAAGTTGGCTCATCCATTCAATCAAGCGGTCTGGCATGGCAGGCCATGCGCGCCAATGTGGCGCAGCTGCTAGATGGGCGAGTGTGTTATCCGTCAGCCGCGCTTACCGGCGCGCCGTGAACAAGGTTTTCACATGCGGCCAAAGGCCCAGCCGGTGGCGGCGGGCGCGCCTTCCACCTGATCGAGCAGGCGCAGCAGCGGAGTCAGTTCAGCGTAGCGGCCAGCGGTGTGGCGGATGTAGGCCAGAAAGCGCGGGGCGTCGGCCAGGTATTGGGGCTTGCCGTCGCGCAAGGTGAGGCGCGCGAAGATGCCAGCCACTTTCAGATGGCGCTGCAAACCCATCCACTCCACGGCGCGCCAGAAGCTGGCGAAGTCGGCATGCCAGTCTTCAAAGTCCATCAGGCCGGCCTTGCGCGCCTGCTCCCAGTAGCGGATGGTGATGTCGAGCACGAATTCCTCGTCCCAGCTCATGAAAGCATCGCGCATGAGGCTGGCGATGTCATAGGTGACGGGGCCACAGACGGCATCCTGGAAATCAAGCACACCCAGCGGGCCGCCGGCCTGCGCGGGGAGCATGAGGTTGCGAGGCATGTAATCACGATGCACAAAAACTTGCGGCGCAGCGAGGTTGCGGGCGGTGATGAGGCTGAAAACGCCATCCAGCGTCTGGCGCGCGGCGGCGCTCACGGCCACGCCCTTGTGCCGGGCCAGATACCACTCGGGAAAGAGTTCCAGCTCGCGCCGCAGCAAAGCCGCGTCATACGGCGGCAGCGCGCCGGGGCGGCTGGCGGCCTGCCAGCGGATGAGGCTTTCAACGGCGGCCATGAACAGCGGGCGGGCGGCGTCCGCGCGGGTTTCGGGCGGGGTGGCATCCAGCGCCTGAAGCATGGTTTGCGCGCCCAGGTCAGTCAGCAGCATGAAGCCTTCTTCCTGCGCCCAGTCCAGCACGCGGGGCACGTGCAGGCCCGCCGCCTGCATGAGCGCGGCCACGTGCACGAAGGGAGCGCAGTTTTCGTGCGCGGGCGGCGCGTCCATCACGATGAAAGAGCCGCCGCCTACCGCATCCACGCGCAGGTAGCGGCGAAAGCTCGCGTCCGCCGAGGCCGGGCGCACGCTGGCAGGCAACAGGCCGTAGGCCGGGGCCACGCGGGCCAGCCAAGCGTCAAAAGCGGCATGGCGGGCGGCGTCAGGCCACGCAACGGCGGACGGAGAAACGGAATCGGCAGTCATGGAGCGGACGGTGCAAGAAAAGAAAGAAAAAGGAGAAAGCGGGGCGGCCGCGTGACAGCGTTGAAAGCGTTGAAAAGGTGCGAAACGGAGAAAAAGCGCCGTGAAAGGCAAGCCGGAAAACCGGCTGGCGGCCGGAAAGGGGAAAGGGCAAAAGCAGGCCAAAGAGGCGCCAAAAGGGTGCTCATGGATAATTCAAATTCATTCTACGAACGCTGCGCTGCCCGCCCCGGGCGGCTTTTTCCTGCCCCCGCCGTGCCGAAAGCGCCCCTTCCTTCTTTTTTTCATGCCGCTTCACGCCTTGCGCCGCTGGCTTGCGCCGCTTTTTTCTGTGCGGCGGCGGCTGCGCAAGGCTCTAAAAGCAGCGCGCCGCTGGTCTTGCGCGCCACGCCGCAATTGCGCGAAGCCCTGCCGCCCAGCGGCGCGGCGCTGCCCGTGGCGGTGCGCGCTGATGCGTTCACAGGGCAAAGCCGCCAGCGCGTGACTTTGCAGGGCAACGCCGAACTGCGCCGCCCGGGCCTGACGATCAAGGCCGACTGGCTGGAATACGACCAGGTGAGCGACACCGCCCGCGCCCGGGGCCATTTGCGCATCAACCGCGCGGGCGACCGCTACACAGGCAGCGAAGGGCAGATGCAAGTGGAGGCTTTTGAGGGCCATGTTCTGGAGCCAGGCTACGAGCTGCTGGCCACGGGCGCGCACGGGCAGGCGGCGCGGCTGGACTTTCTGGATCAGGACCGCTTCACCGTGCAGCAGGGCGACTACACCACCTGCCAGCGCGGCGGCCCCGATTGGGCGCCCGACTGGCTGCTGCGCGCTGACGTGCTGGAGATCGACCAGGAAGAAGAGATGGGCCACGCAAAAGGCGCGGTGCTGCGCTTCAAGGGCGTGCCGCTGCTGCCGCTGCCTTCCATGAGCTTCGCGCTGGGCAGCCAGCGCAAATCAGGCTGGCTGCCGCCCACCGTGGGGCTGGACAGCACGTCGGGCCTGAACCTGATGGTTCCCTACTACTGGAACATCGCCCCCAACCGTGACGCCACCGTCACCCCCGCGCTGATGAGCAAGCGCGGGCTGGATTTGGCCGGGCAGTTCCGCTACCTGGAAAGCGACTACGCGGGCGAAATCAATGCCAATGTGCTGCCCAATGACCGCCTGCGCGGCCGCACGCGCTGGGGCCTGTTCACGCGCCACAGCGGCACGCTGCGCGCGCCATTGGCCGCAGGCGGGCCTATCGGGCTGTACATGAACATCAACCGCGTGAGCGACAACGATTTCTGGCGCGACTTCACGCACCGCGGCGTGTCGCTTTCCACGCGCCTGCTGGCCACCGACGGGGGGCTGAGCTGGTCGCGCGGCCATTTTTCGCTCACCGCCCGCGCCCTGAAGTGGCAGACGCTGCAAGACGCCGACTCGCCCATCGTCCCCCCTTACGACCGCCTGCCGCAGCTGGCCGCCCGCTGGGCGCGCACCAGCGACGCCGGGGCGCTGGACTATGCCGTGGAAGCCGACTTCACCCGCTTTCGCGCGCTGGCCCATCTCACCGGCCAGCCCAATGCCAGTCGCGCCTACATTCACGCGCAGGCGGCCCGGCCCTGGACGGCGGCCTGGGGCTTTTTCACCCCCCGGCTGCAAGTGCACGCCACCAGCTACCAGTTTGACGGCGAGCTGGGCAATGGCCGCCGCAGCGCCAGCCGGGCGCTGCCCACCGCCAGCCTGGACGGCGGCCTCATCTTCGAGCGCCGCGCCAGCTACTTTGGCCGCGCCTTCCGCCAGACGCTGGAGCCCAGGCTGATGTACGTCTACACCCCGTTTCGCGACCAGAGCCATCTGCCCAATTACGACTCGGGTCTGTACGACTTCAACTTCGCCACCATCTGGGCCGCCAACGCCTTTGCGGGCCATGACCGCGTGGTGGACAACAACCTCGTCACCTTTGGCCTCACCAGCCGCCTGCTGGCCGCTGACAGCGGCGCCGAAACCGTGCGCCTGGCCGTGGCGCAGCGCTACCGCTTCGCGCCTCAGCGCGTTACCCTGCCCCACGGCACGGGCACCAACAAGGGCCTGTCTGACGTGATGCTGGGCGCCAGCACCCGCTGGCAGACCGATGGCGGCGCGCGCTGGATTTTTGACGCCGTGGCGCAATACAACCTCGACAAGCACGAATCCACCCGCACCACCGTCTCGGCCCGCTACACGCCTGGCGAATACCGCACCGTCAACGTGGCCTGGCGGCGCGAGCGCGATCTCGGCTCCCAGCAAATCGACCTGGGCTGGCAATGGCCGCTGGACCGCATCTGGCAGCACGAAAGCTGGCGCGGCCAGACCAGCGCCGCCAGCGGCTGCAACACGGGCCGCTGGTACGGCGTGGGCCGCATGAACTACAGCGTGCCCGACCGCAAGCTGGTCGATGCCGTGCTCGGCGTGGAATACGCCGCCGGCTGCTGGATAGGCCGCGTGGTCATGAGCCGCCTGCAAACCAACACCACATCGGCCACCAAGAGCCTGATGTTCCAGCTCGAATTCACCGGGCTGGCGCGCATCGGCAACAACAACCCGCTGCAAACCCTGCGCAACAACATACCTGGCTACCAGACCTTGCGCGACGAAACCGTGGCTCCCAGCCGCTTTACACGCTATGACTGACTCCTTCCTGCGCCGCCGCCCCCAGCGGGCGGCCCTCGCCGCCGCCTTGCTGGCCCTGCCCCTGCTGGCCCTGCCCGCCCGCGCCACTGACGCCGCCGCCGATACACAGCCCGGCAAGGCGCAGACAAACAAACCCGCCCAAAAAGCGGCCTCAAAGCCCGCCCGGCGCGCTCCCAAGCCTGCCAAGGCCGCTGCCCCCAAACCTGCGGCCAAACCTGCCGCGAAACCGGCAACAAAACCGGCAACGAAGCCCGCCGCCAAACCGGCTGCGGCAAAGCCCGCCGCGCCCGCCGCTTCCGCAGCGCCCGAACCCGCCAGGCCTGCCGCCGCGCAACAGGCCGATTTCATCGTGGCCGTGGTCAATGACGAACCAGTCACCAACAACGAGCTGCGCGGCCGCATGGCCCGCGCCGAGCGCCAGCTCCGGTCTCGCGGCGGCGCTGCGCCAGGCGAAGCCGAACTGCGCCGCGAAATGCTGGAGCGCCTCATCGCCGAGCGCGCCCAGCTTCAGTACGCCAAGGAAACCGGGCTGGAAGTGGACGAAGGCGCGCTCAAGCAGGCCGAGCTGTCCATCGCCCGCCAGAACCAGCTGCCCGACGTGGCCGCCCTGCACCGCCAGCTCGCGCAGGAAGGCATCGCCGTCAAGGACTTTCAAAACAGCGTGCGCGAGCAGGTGCTGCTGGCACGCCTGCGCGAGCGCGAAATCGAGCCGCGCGTGCGCGTGACCGACAAGGAAGTCGATGCCTACATTCAGGAACAAACCGGCCAGAAAGCCACGCCGCAGCAGGCCCTGAACCTGGCCATGATCCTCGTGGCCGTACCCGAAAACGCCAGCGCCGAAGAAACGGCCCGCCTGCAAAAGCGCGCCGAAGAAGTGGCCCGCCGCGCCCGCTCGGGCGAAGACTTCGCGGCCCTGGCGCGCGAGTTTTCCGACGCCAACAACCGGGGCAGCGACGGCGGCGTGCTCGGCCTGCGCGATGAAGACCGCTACCCCGCCCTGTTCGTGGACAGCGTGCGCCGCGCCCGCGTAGGCGACATCGCCGGCCCCGTGCGCTCCGGCGCGGGCTTTCACATCCTCAAGCTGCTGGAGCGCAAGCGCAGCGAAACCCTGCCGGAAGTGACCATTCCCCAGACCCGTGCGCGCCACATCCTGCTGCAAACCGGCCCCACGCAAAGCGAGCAGGTTGCCAAATCGCGCCTGGCCGACTTCAGGCGCCGCATCCTCTCCGGCCAGGCCAGCTTCGAGCAGCTCGCGCGCGAAAACTCGCAAGACGGCAGCGCCGCCGAAGGCGGCGACCTCGGCTGGGCCACGCCCGGCCAGTACGTGCCCGAATTCGAGCAGGCCATGAACAACCTTGACGTGGGCGGCATCAGCGAGCCTGTCGTCAGCCGCTTTGGCGTGCACCTCATCAAAGTGGAAGACCGCCGCCAGGCATCGCTGTCTGCCGCCGAGCAGCGCCAGCTGGCCCGCAACGTGCTGCGCGAGCGCAAGGCCGAAGAAGCCTTCGACACCTGGGCGCGCGAAGTGCGCGGCCGCGCCTACGTGGAATACCGCGAGGCCCCGCGCTGAAAGCCGTTTCCAGGGGCTGTATTTCGCTCCTTTATCAATAGCATGAGGTCCTACTGGAATGGGCGCAGAAGCTGTTTCTGGCACCTCTGAATTTGCTCCTCTTTCTGAATCCATTCGCCCGAGCGCCAGACAGGCGCTTTCCCTGAACAGCTTCTCAGCGGGCCGCCCCGGCGCGGCCCGCGCTTTTGGCGCAGGCCCGAAGCCGCCCGCCCCATGACCCGTGTCCCATCGCCCACGTCCAATCACTGAAATACCCCAAATGCCCGCGACTGCCTTCCTGCCCCTTCTGCCCGGCCAGATCATTGAAGGCCGCCCCGCCACGCTCGGCGTGCTCGGCGGCGGCCAGCTGGGCCGCATGTTCGTGCGCGCCGCGCAGGCACTCGGCTTTGAAACCGTGGTGCTCGACCCTGACCCCGCCAGCCCCGCCGGGCGCTCCTGCCACCACTTCATCCAGGCTGCTTACGAAGACGCAGAGGCCCTGCGCGAAATGGCGCGCCTGGCCCACGCCATCACCACCGAATTTGAAAACGTGCCTGCCGCCTCCTTGCGCGAGCTGGCCCGCCTGCGCCCCGTCACCCCGTCGGCGGACACCGTTGCCATCGCGCAAGACCGCATCCGTGAAAAAGCCTGCTTCGCGCAAAGCGGCGTGCCCCCTGCGCCCCACGCCGTGATCGAAACAGAGGCTGACCTAGCTGCCGTTGCTGAAAACCTGCTGCCCGGCGTGCTCAAAACCGCCCGCCTGGGATACGACGGCAAAGGCCAGGCGCGCGTGGGCACGCGCCAAGAGCTGGCCGACGCCTGGCACGGCATGGGCCGCCGCGCCTGCGTGCTTGAAAAACGCCTGCCGCTGGCTGCCGAATGCTCCGTCATCGTCGCGCGCGGGCGCGACGGCCAGACGGTCTCCCTGCCCGTGCAGCGCAACCTGCACCGCAACGGCATCCTCGCCGTCTCCGAAATCCACGAAGGCAACATCCCCGCTCCGCTGGCCGCCCAGGCGCAGGCCGCCACCTGCCGCCTGGCCCACGAGCTGGGCTACGTGGGCGTGCTCTGCGTCGAATACTTCGTGCTGGAGGACGGTTCGCTCATCGTCAATGAAATAGCGCCGCGCCCGCACAACAGCGGCCACTACAGCATTGACGCCTGCGACCTCTCCCAGTTCGAGCTGCAAGCGCGCGCCCTGGCCGGCCTGCCCTTGTCCGCGCCGCGCCAGCACAGCCCCGCCATCATGCTCAACCTGCTGGGCGATCTCTGGCTTGACGCCGCCGGCCAGCCGCGCCAGCCCCCCTGGCGCCAAATCCTGGCCCTGCCCGGCGCCCACCTGCACCTCTACGGCAAAACCGAAGCGCGCCCCGGCCGCAAGATGGGCCACCTCACCTTCACCGGCCCCACCCCCCAGGCCGCCCGCGCCAACGCCCAGACCGCCGCCGCCCTGCTGGGCATCGAGGCTTTCTGAAAGTCTGCTTGCAGTCTGGCCACGAGGGGCCTGGGCCGGATGAGCGGCAAGGCGCAAGCCATTCTGGGCTGCGCCGTTCGCACGCAAGACGGGGAGCTGAAACGCCAGGCTGAATGCTGAATGCGCGGCGTTATTCAGCTCCTTTATCAATAGCAATATGTCCTAGTAGATATTGCGCGAGACGGCATTTTCACCCTCTCGAATCCGCTCCTGTTTTTGATGTTACTTGGCGAGCGAGGCTGGTGCCGCCTTCGTTTTGCGGGCAGTCCGCTTTTTATTCTTGCGCTTCAGGCGCGAAGCGCGGGTCGGCGGGAGCGCCGCCGCATTCGGCCTGCTGCGCGCCGCGAATGTGTTCGTAGATGGCGTGAATCAGAGGCTGGCAGCCTTCGCGCGTGAGAGCGGAAATTTCGTAAACCGGGCCTTTCCAGCGCAGGCGGCGCACAAAGTCCTGCACGCGGGCCGCGCGCTCTTGTGGCGGCACCATGTCCAGCTTGTTGAGCACCAGCCAGCGCGGTTTTTCGTACAGCGCCTGGTCGTACTTTTTCAGCTCCTGCACGATGGCGCGGGCCTGCTCCACGGGGTCGGTTTCCTCATCAAACGGGGCCAGATCGACGATGTGCAGCAAAAGCCGCGTGCGCTGCAAGTGGCGCAGAAACTGGTGGCCCAGGCCCGCGCCTTCGCTGGCGCCTTCGATGAGGCCGGGAATGTCAGCCACCACGAAACTTTGCTGCGGCCCCACGCGCACCACGCCCAGGTTGGGGTAGAGGGTGGTGAAGGGGTAGTCGGCAATCTTGGGGCGCGCGTTGCTGACGGCGGCGATGAAGGTGGATTTGCCCGCGTTGGGCATGCCCAGCAGGCCCACGTCGGCCAGCACTTTCAGCTCCAGCTTCAGGCTTTTTTGCTCGCCGGGCTTGCCGGGCGTTTTCTGGCGCGGGGCGCGGTTGATGGCGCTTTTGAAGCGCAGGTTGCCGTGGCCGCCTTCGCCGCCTTTGGCGATCATGATTTTTTCGCCGGGCCGCAAAAGCTCGTGCAGCACTTCACCCGTCTGCGCGTCGCAGATGAGGGTGCCGACGGGCATTTTCAGCGTCACGTCTTCGCCTGCCGCGCCAAAGCGGTCAGACCCCATGCCGTGCTGGCCGCGTTTGGCTTCGTGGCGGCGGGCGTAGCGGTAGTCCACCAGCGTGTTCAGGTTGGCATCGGCCACGGCGTAAACGTGGCCGCCGCGCCCGCCGTCGCCGCCATCGGGGCCGCCGAATTCCTTGTATTTCTCGTGGCGGAATGACACGCAGCCATTGCCGCCATCGCCTGCCGCCACATCGATCAGGGCTTCATCAACGAATTTCATGGAAATTGCTCCGGCTGCGAAAACAAAAAAGCCCCGCAGGCAGCGCTGCGGGGCCGGGCATTGTGCCTTTGGCGAAAGCCTGAACCGGCTCTTGGAACGGGTTTTCAGGCCGCCAGGGGCGTGACCACCACGGTGTGGCGGTTCAGCGCGCCTTTGGTCACGAAAGAGACTTTGCCATCCACCAGCGCGAACAGGGTGTGGTCCTTGCCCACGCCCACATTGGCGCCCGGATGGAATTTGGTGCCGCGCTGGCGCACGATGATGGAGCCGGCGGGAATGCTTTGGCCGCCGAACACCTTCACGCCCAGCATCTTCGGTTTGGAATCGCGGCCGTTGCGTGTGGAGCCGCCGCCTTTTTTGTGTGCCATGTCTGTTTCTCCTATTGGGTCAGAAAGACTGTGTATGCCTGTTTGCCTGAAGCGCAGCTCAGGCGGCGATGGCGCCGATTTCCAGCTCGGTAAACAGCTGGCGGTGGCCCTGGCGTTTTTGATAGTGCTTGCGGCGGCGCATCTTGAAGATGCGCACTTTGTCGTGCTTGCCGTGCGCCAGCACTTTGGCCTTGACGCTCGCGCCGGCCACCAGCGGCGTGCCGAGCTTGACGGTGTCGCCGTCGAACACGGCCACCACTTGCTCCAGCACGATTTCCTGGCCAACGTCCGCAGCAATCTGTTCTACCTTGATCTTGTCGCCGGCGGCCACGCGGTATTGCTTGCCTCCGGTTTTTACGACTGCGTACATGGAAAAAATCCTCTCAGTGAAATGAAAAGCTCCGTTTGGAAAGCGCCCGTGCGGGCCAAACGGAACCGCGCATTCTATCTGCCCCGCCCGTGTTTCGCCAAACGCCTGTCGCGCAAGCAGATAATTCGCGGCCATGAGCACTCCCTACGCCTCCTTTCCCGCAGGCCGCCCGCGCCGCCTGCGCCGCGATGACTTCACCCGCCGTCTGGTGCGCGAAAACCGCTTGAGCGCCGATGACTTCATCTACCCCGTGTTTGTGCTGCAAGGCCAGGGCCGCCGCGAGGCCGTGCCCTCCATGCCCGGCGTGGAGCGCCTCTCGCTCGATTTGCTGCTGCCCGTGGCCGAGGAATGCCTGGCGCTGGGCATCCCGGCGCTGGCCCTTTTCCCCGTGATTGACGCCAGCCTGAAAGACGCGCAAGGCAGCGAAGCCGCCAACCCCGAGGGCCTCATTCCCGCCGCCGTGCGCGGCCTGAAGGCGCGCTTTCCCGAGCTGGGCGTGATGACCGACGTGGCGTTAGACCCCTACACCAACCACGGCCAGGACGGCCTGCTTGATGAAAGCGGCTACATCCTCAACGACCCCACCGTCGCCCAGCTCGTGAAGCAGGCCCTGGCACATGCCGCAGCGGGCGCGGACATCGTTGCGCCCAGCGACATGATGGATGGCCGCATCGGCGCGGTGCGCCAGGCGCTGGAAGCCGCCGGCCACGTCCACACCCGCATCATGGCCTACAGCGCCAAATACGCCAGCGCCTTCTACGGCCCTTTCCGCGATGCCGTGGGCAGCGCCGCCAGCCTGGGCAAAAGCAACAAAAAGGTCTATCAGATGGACCCGGCCAACAGCAACGAGGCGCTGCGCGAAGTGGCGCTGGACATTGCCGAAGGCGCCGACATGGTCATGGTCAAGCCCGGCCTGCCGTATCTGGACGTGCTGCGCCGCGTGAAAGACGAATTCGCCATGCCCACTTTTGCCTACCAGGTCAGCGGCGAATACGCCATGCTCAAGGCCGCCGCCCAAAACGGCTGGCTCGCGCACGATGCCGCCATGCTGGAGAGCCTGCTGGCCTTCAAGCGCGCCGGCGCCGATGGCGTGCTCACCTACTTCGCCCGCGAAGCCGCCCGGCTGCTCAAAAGCGGCGCGCCCTATTGATTCATGGCCTCCGGCCTGCCGTGGCCCGTGGACAATCCCGCGCCATGACTGCCCCCGCAACCCTGACTCTGACCCGCCCCGATGATTGGCACTTGCACGTGCGCGATGGCGCCGTGCTGCCGCTGCTGATGCGGCATGCCGCCGCGCAGTTTGGCCGCGCCATCATCATGCCCAATCTGCGCCCGCCCGTGACCACCGTCGCGCAGGCGCAGGCCTACCGCGAGCGCATCTTGCAAGCCCTGCCCGAAGGCGCGGCCTTCGAGCCGCTGATGACGCTTTACCTGACCGACAACACCCCGCCTGCGGAGATTGAGCGCGCGCGCGAAGCCGGCATACACGCCCTCAAGCTCTACCCCGCCGGCGCCACCACCAACAGCGACGCGGGCGTGACCGATCTGCGCAAGACCTGGCCCGCGCTGGAGGCCATGCAGCGCCTGGGGCTGAAGCTGCTCATGCACGGCGAAGTGACCGACCCGGCCGTGGACCTGTTTGACCGCGAGGCTGTCTTCATCGAACGCGTGCTCGCGCCGCTGCGGCGCGACTTTCCGGCGCTGCCCATCGTGTTCGAGCACATCACCACCAAAAACGCCGCCCAGTACGTGGCACAGGCTGATGAAGGGCTGGCCGCCACCATCACCGCCCACCACCTGCTCTACAACCGCAACGCCATCTTCACCGGCGGCATCCGCCCGCATTACTACTGCCTGCCCGTGCTCAAGCGCGAGGAGCACCGCCAGGCGCTGCTGCAAGCGGCCACCAGCGGCAACCCGCGCTTTTTCCTGGGCACCGACTCGGCCCCCCACGCCGCGCATCTGAAAGAGTGCGCCAGCGGCTGCGCGGGCTGCTACACAGCCTACGCCGCGCTGGAGATGTATGCCGAAGCCTTTGAAGCCGCAGGCGCGCTGCACCGCCTGGAAGCCTTCGCCAGCTTCCACGGGCCAGACTTTTACGGCCTGCCGCGCAACAGCGGCCAGATCACGCTCGCGCGCGAGAGCTGGACGGCGCCCGAGAGCTTCGCCTGGGGCGAAGGCTCGCTCAAGCCCCTGCGCGCGGGCGAGGCGCTGGCCTGGCGGCGCGTGGGCTGAGAGCCTGCTCGCGTCCAGCCTGCCTGCGTTGCATCAGAAACAGGAGCAAATATCAGGGGGCTGAAATGCCGCCTAGCGCAGTTTCTACCAGGACATCACGCTACGGATAAAGGAGCAAAAAGACGGCTCAACCGCTGGCTGGCAGGCCCAGCTTCTGGCGCGTGGCGGCGTCGGGCGGCTGCAGAAAGGCCAGCGCGCCCACTTCCAGATTGCCTGTGGCGATGTACACGTTGGCAAAGCCTGCGGCGCGCAGCGTCTTGTTCATCAGCGCGGGGCTGAAGCCGGTTTTGTGGGCGAAAAAGTCCACGCCGCTGCGGGCGATCTGCGCGCCCCAGCCGTAGAGCACGTCCAGCACCTGAATGGGGCCGCTGGCGCTTTGGTAGAGCACATCATCCGGCTCCAGGCGGCGCTCGACGGCGATGCGCATCACTTCCTGAATGTCAGGCACGCGGATGAAGGCAAAACCCTGCGGCTTGAGCACGTGGATGAAGCCCGCCAGCCCCCTGGGCACGTCGTGGCGGAAGTAGTGCTCCAGGTTGTGGGAGCAGTAAACGGCGTCGTACTGGGCGGCGGGCGTGCTGGTCAGCTCGCGTGCATCGCACAGCAAATCAGGCTTGCCGGTGGGGTCTATGTCCAGCAGCAGATGCTCGTAGCCGTCAAAAATGGGCGGCAGGGCAATGGCTTTGGAGTTGCCGCCGACGTTCAGGACTTTGGGCTGGGTCATGTCTTGTGTTTGGGTGTTGGGGCTTGAAACAGAAAGAAGCAAGGGCGGCAAGCATAGCGACGCAAGAGCGGCCTGGCGCAGGGCTGCTGCAGCGGACTGATTTCTGCTATTTGATTCGTAGCATTACGCCCTGGTGAAGCGTGCGCAAATGCCGTTTTTCAGGGCCTGTATTTGCTCCTGTTTCAGAAGTGATTCCGGCCTTGCTGCGCACCGGCTGACGCATGTCTGGCGCGTGTTCCGCCGCGCCAGACGGCCTTGATGGATGGGCTGCTATGGCCGCTGATCTGCCGCCGCGCCGCGCTGCTGCGCCTGCAAGGCGGCGCGCACGGCGACGAGCGCTGCGCTGGTATCGGGCCGCAGGCCGCGCCACCAGGCAAAGGATTCGGCGGCCTGTTCCACGAGCATGCCCAGGCCGTCCGACTGGCGCGGGCAGCCTGCCGCGCGGGCGGCCTGCATGAAGGGCGTGGGGGCCGCGCCATAAACCATGTCGTACGCCAGGGCGGCGGCGGCCAGCAGCGGGGCGGGCACGGCAGGCGACTGCGCGGCCAGCGAGGCCGAGGTGGCGTTGATCACGATGTCAAAGCCCTCATGCGGCGCAGACAGCGCCGCCAGCTGCTCCAGCCCCATGCCGCGCACGGGGCAGCCAGGCAGGCGCGGGGCGAATTCGGCGGCCAGCGCTTCGGCCTTGTCCGCGCTGCGGTTGGCAATGCGCAGGCAGGCAATGCCCGCGCGGGCCAGCGGCAGCAGTGCGCCGCGCGCTGCGCCGCCTGCGCCCAGCAGCAGCACGCGCCGGCCTTGCAAGGGCTGGCGCAAGCGCGCGGTGATGTCGCGCACCAGGCCCGCGCCGTCGGTGTTGTGCGCTTCGATGCGGCCTGCGGCGTCAAAACGCAAGGTGTTGGCCGCACCGGCCAGGCGGGCCTCGTCGCTGGCGGCGTGGGCGGCGGCCAGGGCGCGCAGCTTGAAGGGCAGCGTCACATTCAGGCCGCGCCCGCCAGCGGCGATGAAGGCGGCCAGTGCAGCCTCAAAGCCGCCGGGCTGCGCGCCGCCGTCCATGGCCTCATACGTCATGCGCTGCCCCGTGGCGCGGGCGAACAGGGCGTGAATTTGCGGCGAGAGGCTGTGGCCGATGGGGTGGCCGATGACGGCATAGCGGTCAGGTGCGGACATGGCAGCAAGAAAGGGAGCAAGAAGATGGGCGAAAGGGTAGCGAATGGCGCATGGCTGGCTGAAAAGGGGGTTGAAAGGGGCTTATTTCGCTCCTCTATTCATAGCATGGTGTCCTAGTACAAACTGCGCAAGGCGGTCTTTTAATGCCCCTGATTTTGCTCCTGTTTTTGTGATACCTGGCGCGATATAGTGCCGGGCATTGTTTCCCGCTGACCGCCATGCCCGCCGCGACATTGCCCCCACCTGCTGAAGAACCCGTTTCGGTGCAGCGCCTGCACTTTGCCTGGGGGCGGCAGCCGCTGTATCAGGGGCTGTCGGTGCGGGCGCGCCAGCCGGGCGTCTATGGCCTGTTCGGGCGCAATGGCTGCGGCAAATCCACTTTGCTGAAGCTGCTGGCGGGGCTGCTGGCGCCGCAGCGCGGGCAGGTGCGGGCGCTGGGGTTTGTGCCGCGCCAGCGGCTGCCGCAGTTTCTGGCGCAGGTGTATCTGCTGCCGGAGGAGTTTCATCTGCCCAATCTCACGCCGCTGGAGCTTCAGCGCACGGAAGGCGGTTTTTGGCCGCGCTTTGACGCGGCGCTGTATGCCGCCTGCCTGCAAGAGTTGCAGGTGCCGCTGGCGCAGCCTTTTGCGGGCATGAGCCTGGGGCAGAAAAAGAAGGCGGCCATCGCCTTTGCGCTGGCGGCGCAAACGCCGCTGCTGCTGATGGACGAGCCGACCAACGGGCTGGACATCGTCAGCCGCGCGCAGTTTCGCGCGCTCATGGCGCGGCCCGAGCAGGCGTGGCGCACGGTCATCATCAGCACGCATCAGGCGCATGACCTGGAGAGCGTGCTGAACCATTTGTGGTTCATGGACCAGGGCCGCATCGTGCTGGACGCCAGCATGGCCCGCCTGGCGCAGCGCCTGCACATGGGCGTGGCCGCCAGCGAGGCCGATTTGCCCGCCGCCACGCTGCACCGCGAGCCGCTGGGCGCGCCATCGCCCCGCACGCCCTGGGCCTGGGTGGTGCGCCGCGAGCCAGCGGCAGCGCCTGACGCGCCCGCCGCGCCCGTGCAGCTGGAGCTGCTTTACAAGGCGCTGAGCCTGGCGCCGCAGGCGCTGCTGGCGGCCATAGGCGATGAAGGCGCTGAAACCGGCGAGCCGCCCCAAGGGCATTGGCCGCAAGAGGAGACGCAGCCATGAAGCAGGCATTTTTCAGCCCCCGGCGCTTTGCGCGGCTGGCGCGCCAATACGCGCGCGAGCATGGGCGCGGCTGGGCCGTGGCGGCGCTGGCGCTGGGCGTGCTGCTGGCGCTGCTGGCCGTCATGGCGCTGTCGGTCGGCTCTTACGGCCACGGCATGCAATCCGGCTCGCAAGCCGGCTTTTATTACACCGGCCTGCTGCTGTCGGGCTATCTGGCGGCGCACCGTTTGCATGGCGTGTGGCGCTCGCGCGAGGCGGCGCTGGTGTATCTGATGCGGCCCGCCGCCGTTTTCGAGAAATGGCTGCTGGCTGCGCTGCTGGCGCTGCTGGTCTGGCCGCTGATTTACAGCGCCGTGTTTGCCGTGGTGTATGGCGTGGCGGCGCAAGTGGGCTACGGGCTGGCCGTGGGCGCGTATGAAGAAATGCTGCGGCACGGCGGCAACTGGAGCCGCCCGCCCGATGCAGCCGACTACGCCCTGTTTGTGCCCTTGCGCCAGCTGAAAAACGCGCCCGGCCTGGTGGCGCAGGGCATGCTGGCGCTGGCCTATGCCGCGCTCATGGGCTACGCGGCGGCCACGCTCACCTGGTTTGGCCGCCATGCGGCGCTGCGCGCGCTGCTGCTGCTCATTGCGCTGGGCCTGATCACGCTGGTGCTGCTGGCGGGCCTGGGCAACAGCTCCAGATGGGACTACGTGCTGTTTGACGCCTGGCTGCGCTCGCGCCCGCTGCCCTTGTGGGCCAGCCTGCTGGCGGCGGCCTTCTGGCTGGGCGTGCCCGCGCTGCTGTGGCTGGCAAGCTGGCGCGCCTTGCGCGAAAAGGAGCTGGCATGAACGCGCCCGGCCGTCCCCGCTCTCTGGCCGCGCCGCTGCTGGCAGCGGCCATCGTGCTGTTCTGGCTGTGCTTTGCCCTGCCCGAGTGGCTCATGCCCGACGCATTTGACGAAAAGCGCCTGGCCTGGCCCGAAGGCGCGGCGCAAAGCGTGCGGCGCGTGGTGGTGGACCAGAGCCAAACCGGGGAGCGCTACTACGTCCCCGGCATCCGGCTGACATGGTCTGCCACGCAAGCGCCTGAAATCAAGATTGACCGGGCCGTGGGCGGCGAGGCCGGCGCGTTGGTCGATCTGCAAGTCAAAGGCGACACCCTCTACATCCGCCCCCGCGCGGATGCGGCGCAACAAGTGCGCGTGCCGATGGTGGACTCGATCGCCTTGCCCATGCAAGTGGCTGAAGTGCAAGCCTGTTCGCTGCGCCTGTTTGACACGTCATGCCAGCCTTGCGGTCAAAAGCCGGACACGGCAGAAAAAGACAAGCTGCCCACCCTGACGCTGCGCGGCCAGCGCATCGCCGTGGTGGGCGAAACACACATCGGCCAGCTGCATATCGACGCCACGGACAGCTCTGCCCTGTGCCCCAAAGAAGAAGAGGAATCGCGCAGCTGGGTGGAGCAGCCCGACATCGAGGTGAACGCCCGCCACGTGCAGGCGCTGCGCATTCGCGCGGCGGGCGGCTCGCTGGACTTGCGCGAAATCAGCCATCTGGACACCGTGCCCGTGACCGCCCCCGGCAAGCTGAAATTGAAGCTGGACCGCATTGAAGACGCGCACCGCGTGCGCTGGCAGCCCCTGCCGCCCTGACTTCGGGCAGGCCCCAGCCAAGAGGCATCAGAAACAGGAGCAAATTCAAAGGGGATAAAACCGCTCTCGCGCCCATTCCACTAGGACATCATGCTACGGATTGAGGAGCGGATTCAGGCCGCATTCCTCTTTCGCCGCCGCCGCGCGGGCTTCTTCAGGGCCGCCCCGGCAGCCCGGTTTTGCAGCGGCTCACGCTTCCATCAGCTCGGGGTCGGTGGACTCCATCTCGTAGCTGACGGCCACCAGCGCCAGGCGGGCCGCCACACCGTACATGTAAAAGCGGTTGGGGGCGCTGGCGCCGGGTTTGGCGCCGGGGCGGGGCAGGTGGTCGCTGCCTGCAAGGGCCAGGGGGCGCTGGCGGGCGTCGGGCGTGTCCAGCACTTCGCCGGAGCCGCGCCCGGCGTTCAGGCGGTAAAAGCCCCCGACCACGTAGCGGTCAATGGTGTAGATGACCGGCTCGGCCGTGGCGCTGTCCAGCCGCTCTTGCGTGAGCACGCCTTCTTGCACGACGTATTCGGCCGGCTCCGCCGCAGCGGCCTTGCCCTTGCTGCCCTTGCCCCTGGCTGGCTTGGGCGCGGGCAAGGGGGCGATGTCGCGCGCGTCATGCACGGCCATGGCGGGCATGCTGCTGGAACCCAGATTGGCCTTGACCACGGCGAAGGGCTTTTCATGAATGCCGTATTCCTTGTATTTGCGCCGCACCTTCGCCAGCAGCGCGTCTACGGCGGCGCGCAGCTGGTCGGCCCCGGCCTGCGTGTGCAGGTCAATGGGGCCGGTGACGGCTGACAGCGGGTTGAGCAGCCAGGCGTCAATGCCGATGAGCTTGCCAAAGCGCTTGCACACCTCGGCATAGCAGTGGTGGAACACGCTTTTGCGCCGCACGCTGCCGCCCGCCTGCAAGGGCGGCAGCAGGTATTGCTCGTGCAGCTCTTCCAGAATGCCCGGCGCGCCCGCGTTGAGCCGGTTGTTGAGCAAGATGGTGCAGGGGGTGAAGTGATCCAGCCCCAGCCGGTAGGCGCTGCGCTGCGCGGCTTCAAAGGTGAGCAGCTGGCCATCGGCGGCGGCGTAGCTGGCCGCGCTGGCAATGGCCGGGTCGATGGAGCCGTAGCGCACGTTCAGGCCCGCCATGCGGAAGATGTCGCGCAGGCGCTCCAGTCCGGCCAGGTAGTCCGGCTGCGGCGTGCCGTTTTCGGGAATGATGAGCAGGTTGCGCGCTTCAGGGCAGATTTTTTCGATGGCCGCCTGCGCCGCCTGCGCCGCCAGGGGCATCATGCTGTCGGCCAGGTGCTGCCAGCCGTCCGGGAAAAGATCGGTCGCCACGGGCGCGAGCTTGAAGCCGGCGTTGCGCACGTCCACGGCGCAATAAATGGGCGGCGTGTGCTCCATCCACTCCAGGCGGAACCAGCGCTCGATGACGGGCGTGGCGTCGAGGATGCGTTGTTCAAGCTCGTTGATCGGCCCGGTCAGGGCGGTGGTGAGGTGGGGAACCATGTGTCAGGGTCTTTCGCGGCAGGAAGGGAAAAGGGGCCAGACAGCAGCTGGCGCATTCTAGGCCGCGAGATGCCGGCCTTTTGCGAAAGGCTCCCAGGTGCGCAGTCTTGCAAGCGCCTGTCCGCAGGCGCGAAAAAAGCGGCGAAAAGGACGGCTTCCCGCGGGCAGGCCGTGAACCGGCCGCTCCAGGCTCCAGGCTCAAGGCCCGCCCTGCCCGCTTTGCTTGCCAGCGCAGTTCTGCGCATCAAAAACAGGAGCGAATTTCACGCCTTGAAAATGGCTCCTGCGCCCGTTTCACTAGGACATCATGCTCTAAAACAAGGAGCGCAAACCATGCTTTCCAGCCCCCGGAAAACGGCCTGTGGATTGCCGCGCGCGCTCACTGCCGGATATGCCCTTCGCCCAGCACCACCCATTTGAGCGAGGTCAGCCCCTCAATGCCCACGGGGCCGCGCGCGTGGAATTTGTCGGTGCTGATGCCGATTTCCGCGCCCAGGCCGTATTCAAAGCCGTCGGCAAAGCGCGTGCTGGCATTGACCATGCAGCTGGCCGAGTCCACTTCGCGCAAAAAGCGCTGGGCGTGCGCGTGGCTGCTGGTGAGGATGGCGTCGGTGTGGTGGCTGCCGTAGTGGTTGATGTGGGCCATGGCTTCATCCAGCCCCGCCACGACCTTGATGGCGATGATGGGCGCCAGGTATTCGGCGCGCCAGTCTTCTTCTTGCGCGGCAGCCAGCTGGGGCTGCGGCTGGCCGGGCGGCAGGCTTTGCCGCCACGCTTCAAGCAGCGCCAGGCTTTCGGCGTCGCAGCGCATGAGCACGCCTTTGGCCGCGTAGATGGCGGCCATGCGCGGCAGAAAGCGCGCGGCCACGCCACGGGCCACCAGCAGCGTTTCGGTGGCGTTGCAGGGGCTGTATTTCTGGGTTTTGGCGTTGTCGGCCACTTTCAGGGCCAGGTCTTCGTCGCACGGCTCGTCCACGTAGGTGTGGCACACGCCGTCCAGGTGCTTGATGACGGGCACTTTGGCTTCGGCGCTGATGCGCTCGATCAGGCTGCGGCCGCCGCGCGGGATGATGACGTCCACGTATTGCGGCATGGCAATGAGCGCGCCCACGGCGGCGCGATCGGCCGTGGGCACCAGCTGCACGCCGTGCGCGGGCAGGCCGCTTTCTTCCAGCGCCTGCGCGCACAGGGCAGCCAGCGCCTGGCAGGACGCCAGGGCTTCGCTGCCGCCGCGCAGGATGCAGGCGTTGCCGCTTTTGATGGACAGCGCCGCCGCTTCAATGGTCACGTTCGGCCTGCTTTCGTAAATCATGCCGAACACGCCCAGCGGCACGCGCATTTGCCCTACGCGGATGCCGCTGGGCTGTTGGCGCAGGCCGGTGATTTCGCCAATCACGTCGGGCATGGCCGCCAGCTGCTCGCAGCCTTGCGCAGCCGTTTCGATGATGGCGGGCGTGAGCTTGAGGCGGTCGCGCATGGGCGCGCTCAGTTCGCTGGCGCGGGCCAGATCGCGTGCATTGGCCTCTTGCAAGGCGGCGGCGTTTTCGCGCAGCAGCCGCGCCAGCGCGCGCAAGGCGCGGCTTTTGCTGGCGGCGCTGGCGCGGGCCATGTGCGCTGCGGCGGCACGGGCCTGGCGGCCCAGGGTGTCCATGAGGGCGGCCAGGCCGCTGTCGGTGTGTTGTTCAGTCATGCGCGGCATTGTGGCGCAGGGCCGCAGGCCAGGCAGGCAGGCGGGGCAGCCCTCCGTGCCGGCCCCGCCTGCGCCGGACATCAAAGCGCGGCACCAAAAACAGGAGCAGATTTGAATGGCATGAAATGCCGTTTCGCGCAATATCCACCAGGAGGCATTGCTATGAATAAAAGAGCTGAATAAAGCGCCGTCTCCGGCCTCTGCGCATGCCTTGCCCGCCCGGCCTTCTGCGCGCTTTGAACCGGTTCTCAGCGCGCGCGGCTGCGGGCCACTTCGCCGTTGGCGGCGCTCACGTGGAGCTTGACGGGCTGGCCCTGCGCGTCGCGCGCCTTGACTTCGTAGAAGCCGCGCTTTTCCAGCTCGATTCCGCGTATGTCGGTATAGCCTGCCGCTTGCAGCTTGTCATGGATTTGGCCGATGTTCAGGATGGGCTGCGCGGCGGCGGGCGCGGTCTGCGCCGCCGTGGCGGCGGCTTGCTGGGCATGGGCGGCTGCGCCGGTGAGCGTGGCGGCCAGGGCAGCGGCGGCGAAAAACGGGTGCAAAAAGCGGGGGGTCATCATGATGGATTTTCCTTTGCTGAATGAAAAAGGGGTTCAGTGAAATGGCGGCTTTCAGTCGTCAAAGCGGTTGCGTTCGATTTCACCGGTTTGCGCGTTCACGTGCAGTTTGACGCGGCCGCCTTGGGCGTTGCGGGCCTTGACTTCGTAATGGCCATATTTTTTCAGCTCGATTTCCCGGATATTCACGTAACCGGCGGCTTCCACGCGGTCGTAAATCTGGCGGATATTCAGGGCAGGCGCGGCGGTCTGGGTGGCTTGCGCGGCGCGGGGGGCAGCGGGCTGGGCGGCCTGCGCCAGGGCGCTGGCACTGCCGAGCATGGCCGAGGCGAGGGCGGCTGCGGCGAGGAGGGATCGGGTGGCGTTCATGAAGGTTTCTCCTGTATGAATCAAAGGGTTGAAAATCCGCCTCAATGGCGGCGCTGCGTATTGTTGAAAAACCAGTCTGAATTCAGACTGAAGGTTTTATTCATTCCGCATTCAGGTTTTCAATACGCAGGCCGGCAAAAGCGGAGCGCCTGTTTTTCAAAAGCGCCGCTGAATGAAAAGTGAAAAAGGCGTTCATTTTCCATTCAGGCCCGGTTTGCAAACGGTTTGCGCATTTCCGGCGCCTGCGCTGAATCAGGGCTGAAAGGCGTGTTCAGCCTGCATTCAGGCGCGCGCGGTTACGGTTACGGTTACGGTTGCGGTTACACACAAAGCATTTGCGCCGCCTTGGCGCTCGTGCTGCTGCCTGTGCCGCCGTTTCTCACTCCCACAATCCGCCCTGCCATGAAGCGCCGCCATTTCCTGTTTCAGTCCCTGCATTCCGCTCTGGCTGCCACGCTGCTGGCCGCGCTGCCCGCGCGCGCCGATGACGACGACGATGATGACGACGATGACGATGATCACGACCGCGCCCGCCGCGCCGTGGAACAGGGGCGCGCCTTGCCGCTGCGCGTGGTGCTCGATCAGGTGGAGCGCCAGTTTCAGGGCCGGGCCGTGAACGTGGAGCTGGAGCGCGAGCGCGGGCGGCTGATTTATGAAATCCGCCTGCTGCAAGCCGATGGGCGGGTGGTGAAGCTGGAAGTGGACGCCGCCAGCGGCGCGGTGCTCAAAGTCAAGCAAAAGTCAAGGAAGGACTGAAGATGCGCATCCTCGTTGTGGAAGACGAAGCCACGCTGCGCCGGCAGCTGGTGCAGGCCATTGCCGCCGCCGGGCACACGGTGGAAGAAGCGGCCGACGGCGAGCAGGCGCACTACCTGGGCGATGTGGAGTCGTTTGACGCCGCCGTGCTGGATTTGGGCCTGCCGGGCATGGACGGGCTGACGGTGCTGCGGCACTGGCGCAGCGTGGGGCGCGGCATGCCGGTGCTCATTCTCACGGCCCGCAGCGCCTGGCACGAGAAGGTGGCGGGCATCGACGCAGGCGCGGATGACTACCTGGCCAAGCCCTTTCACATGGAAGAGCTGCTGGCGCGGCTGCGCGCCTTGCTGCGCCGCGCGGGCGCGCACACCAGCGCCGAGTGGCGCTGCGGCCCCATCCTGCTGGACACGCGCCAGGCGCGCGTGCTGGTGGACGGCATGCCGCTGACGCTGACGAGCCACGAGTTCAAGCTGCTGTCGCTGCTGATGCAGCGCAAGGGGCAGGTGCTCTCGCGCACCGAGCTTTCGGAGCACATCTACCCGCAAGACGGCGACCGCGATTCCAACACCATCGAAGTGTTCGTGGGCCGCCTGCGCAAAAAGCTGCCGCCCGGCCTGATTGAAACCGTGCGCGGCATGGGCTACCGGCTGGTGGAAGCGCCAGCGGCATGAGCGCAGCGCCCAAGGCCCAGGCCGCGCCGGGCGAGGGCGGCGCGCGCGCTGCGGCTGATGCCGCCCCGTCCGGCCCTGCCCATGAGTCATCCGCTGGCGGCGGCTGGCTGCGTTCCCTGCGCGCGCGGCTGCTGGCAGGCGCGCTGGCGTGGATTGCGCTGGCGCTGGCGCTGGCCGGCTGGGGGCTGCGCAATCTGTTTCAGGAACACATCACCGCGCAGTGGCAGGCGCAGCTGGCGGTGCAGCTGGACCAGCTCTCGGCGGCCGTCAATCTCTCGCCCGGCGGCAGCATCACGCTTGTGCCCGAGCCGGGCGATCCGCGCCTGTCGCGCCCGCTTTCGGGCGTGTATTGGCAAATCGACCGGCTCCAGGCCCGTGGCGATGGCGCTTTCGCCGTGACCCAGCCTGCCGCCGCCCGTTCGCGCTCGCTGTGGGACCAGACCTTGCCCTTGCCTGCCACGGCCACGGCCCCGCCGCCATCGGCCCAAGACGGCTCTGGCGGCGTCTTGGGCGGCGGCGCTGGCAGCTTTGCCGCCGCGCGGCTGCAAGACGGGCAAGGCCGGCAGCTGCTGGCGCTCACCCGCATCCTGCAACTGCCCGAAGACGAAGCGCCCCCGCTGCGCCTGACCGTGGCGGCCGACCACGCCCTGGTGGCCGAGCCGCTGCAAGGCTTTACCCGCCTGCTGCTCATCGCCCTGGGCACGCTGGCCGCCGGGCTGGCCGCCGCCGTGGCCGTGCAGTTGCATCTGGCGCTGCGCCCGCTGCACCTGCTGCGCCAGCGCCTGGCCGCCGTGCGCCGGGGTGAGGCCGACGCGCTGCAAGGCCGCTTTCCGCAAGAAGTGCAGCCGCTGGTCAGCGAGTTCAACCACGTGCTCGGCGAAAACGCCCGCATGGTGCAGCGCGCCCGCACGCAAGCGGGCAACCTGGCGCACGCCGTGCACACGCCCCTGTCCATCATGGGCAACGCCGCCGCCGTTGAAAGCGGACCGCTGGCCCGCCTGGTGCAAGAGCAAGTGGACAACGCCCGCCGCCAGGTGGACTACCACCTGGCCCGCGCGCGCGCCGCCGCCGCCACCCGCGCCACCGGCCTGCGCACCCCCGTGCGGCCCGCCATGCAGGCGCTGGCGCGCACCATGCAGCGCCTGCACGCCGGGCGCGGCGTGACTTTCGATGTGCAGGCCGGCGAGGCCCTGGCCTTCAAGGGCGAGCCGCAAGACCTCTACGAAATGCTGGGCAATCTGATGGACAACGCCGGCAAATGGGCCGCGCGGCGCATCACCGCCGCCGCCGCCATCGAAGGCGGCAGTCTGCTGATTACCGTGGACGACGACGGCCCCGGCATCCCCGCCGGGCAGCGCCAGCGCATCTTCCAGCGCGGCGCGCGCCTGGACGAAAACCGCCCCGGCTCTGGCCTGGGCCTGGACATCGTGCGCGACATGGCCGAAACCTACGGCGGCCGCATCGAGGCGGGCGAATCTCCCGCTGGCGGCCTGCGCATGAGCCTGCGCCTGCCAGCGGCGTGAGCGCCTGCTCGCGCGCTGGCCCGCGAAAGCGCGCAAGACGAATCAGGGCAGGCAGGGCGAAAGCCGCAGCCAAGCGGCCTATTCCGCTCCTTTATTCCGCTCCTTTATTCGTAGCGTGATGTCCTAGAAGAAACTTCGCCAGAAGGCATTTTGACCCCTTTGTATTTGCTCCTGTTTCTGATGCCTTCTGGCCCGCCGCGCCAAGCTTGCGGCGCGCGGCCTGGAACTTAAAACCCGTTTGCCAAACAGGTTCTCAGGCCCCGCGCGCGTCCACGCGCACCACGGCGGAGACGGCGCCTGCGGCCAGGCCGCCTTGCACGGCAATCATGGCGTCGTGCAGGTTCACGGTGGGGTCGCAGTGGCTGGGAATGAGCCAGACGGTGTCGCCCACGGCGGGCAGGGGGCCGCCAGCCGTGGCGGAGCGCAGGATGCCGTGTTCGTCGCCGCCGCTGGCGTAGATGAGGGCGGGCTGGCCAGGCAGGGCATGCACGAGGGGCGGGCCGCTGTCGAGCGCAATGCTCTTGCAGCCTGCGTCGCAGACGGCGTGCCCGTCCTGCACGCTGATGACTTGCGATTTGACGAAAAGGGCCTGCTCGAAGGCGGGCTGGGCGTTGTCGCGTTCGTTGCGGGCGTAGTCGGCGTCCATGAACAGGAAGCTGCCGGGTTGCAGCTCGTTCCATAGGCCGCTGGCCGCTTCAAGGCCAAAGGTGCCGGTGCCGCCGCCGGTGATGATGGCGGGCGCCAGATTGGCCTGGGCCAGCGCGTCGCGCGTGGCGGCCACGCGCAAGGCAGCCTGGCCGATCGCGTTGCGGCGCTCGGCCACGGTGCGCAGGTGCTGCGCGCCGCCGTGGTAAGCGTGCAGGCCCGCGTAGCGCAGGCGGGCGCTGCCTTGCAGGCGCTGAACCAGGGCGACGGCGGCAGGGCCGGGCGCAACGCCGCAGCGGCCCTGGCCGACGTCGATTTCAATGAACACGTCAATGGCGGCGCTGGTGGTTTGCATGGCCAGGGCAAGGCGGTCAATGCCTTCGTCGCTGTCCACGGCAATGGCGAGCTTGCCGCTGCGGTTTTTGAGCAGCTGCGCCAAGCCAGCCACGCGGCGCAGCTTGGCGGGGGAGACGATTTCGTTGCTGATGAAGATGTCATTGACGCCGCCTGCGGCCAGCGCCTCGCCTTCGCCCACGGTTTGCACGCACACGCCGATGGCGCCCGCCTGCATTTGCAGCCGCGCGATGTCGGCGCTTTTGTGCAGCTTGGCGTGCGGGCGCAGCTTGATTTGGTGCTTGGCCGCGAATTCAGCCATGCGCTGCATGTTGCGATTGACGGCTTCGGCATCCAGCACGAGGGCGGGGGTGTCAATGGCATCAGGTTTCTGGCCTTGCAGGGCGGCAAAGCGGCTTTGGTGATTACTGGCTGCGTTCATCAAGCGGTTCCTGTTGGTCAAAGTGGAAAGTATCGGCCCAGGCGATGAGGGTCAGGCCCTCGGGCGTGTAAAGCAGGCGGTTGATGGCGGCGTTGGCCAGCGGCCAGCTGCGCGGCTCTTGCAGGGGCAGGCGCATGGCATGGCGGTAGAGCATGTCGAGCATGCCGCCGTGGCCCACGAGGACGATTTGCCCGCCTGCGTGCCTTTGGGCCAGGCGGGCGGCGGTGGAAAGGATGCGGCGCTGGATGTCCGTCAGGGTTTCGCCGCCTGCGGGGGCGTAGGTGATGTCGCGCCCGCGCCAGCGCGCGGCTTCTTCGGGAAACTGCGCCTGCACTTGCGCGAAAGTCCAGCCCTGAAAGCGCCCCAGGTTGCGTTCGCGCAAGCCTGGCTCCAGCACGAGCGGCGCGCCGCAAGCCTGGGCAATAGCGCGCGCGGTGGCGCTGGCGCGCTGCAAATCGCTGCTATAGACGGCGGCCACGCTCTCGCCCGCCAGCGCGCGGGCGGTTTGCCGCGCCTGCCACTGGCCGTGCGCGTTCAGGGGCACATCCAGATGGCCCTGCATGCGGCTGGCGCGGTTCCAGTCGGTTTCGCCGTGACGGATGGCGATGATGCGCGTGGCCTGCATGGGGCGTCAGATGGGGAGGAGCGCTGGCGCGTGCGTCAGCGGTTGGCCTCGCCCAGCGGAATGACCACGCGCCGCCAGCCTGCGGGCGGGGTGGGAAAGCCTTGCAGCGCGGCATCAAACAGCGCTTGCAGCACGGTGTCGGATGCACCGCGCGCGCCATCGTGCTGGGCGCGGGTTTCATACAGCACCTGGCCGCTGCGGGCGTCGCGCATGATCAGGCTCACGCGGCTGGCGTAGTAGCGCGTGGGGGTGTCCCACATCCACGCGCCGCCATAGAAGCTGCCCGTGCCCAGGCCGAAATAAAAGCGCCCCGGCCAAAAGCCCCAGCCGTCATCCCAGCCGTAATAAGGATCGCCCCAGGGATTGACCCACTGCGGCGTGACGTGCGCGCTGGCTTGCACGGTGATGCGGGCGGCTGCGTCATCGCGCACCAGTCCGGCGCGCGCCAGCGCGGCCTGCGCCAGCGCCTGCACGCGCGCCGTGCCCGGCTGGCCCGCCTGCAATGGCAGCTGCTCAAAGCGGTAGTGTGCGCCCGCTAGGGCGGCAGCGCCAGCCGATGCAGCGGGCGCTGCAACGGCGGCTGATTCCACATCAGCGTCAATCTGGCGCACGCCAGCGCAGGCGGTCAGCAAGAGCGCGGCAGCGCCGGCGGCAAGCAAGGCGGTGAATCTCATGGCAAATCCTTTCCGTGCAAGCAAAAAAACGAATGCGCATTGTGCGCTCTTGCACCCTTGCGCCCGCAAGCATGAGCAGGCAAAGAAGGCCCGATGCTGCGTGCCGGGGCTATAGTGCGCGCCCTTTATCAACCAGACCCCCGCATAGGGAAAACAAACCATGTCTTATGAACTGATTCAGACCCGCACCGAAAGCAATGAGCGCATTGGCGTCATCACCCTCAACCGCCCGCAGCAGCTCAACGCGCTCAATGACCAGCTGATGGACGAGCTGGGGCTGGCGCTCAAGGCGTTTGACGCCGATGACAAAGTGGGCTGCATCATCCTCACCGGCAGCGAGCGCGCCTTTGCCGCTGGCGCGGACATTGCGGCCATGCAGAAGCTGAGCTTTGTTGATGCCTACAAGGGCAACTTCATCACCCGCAACTGGGAAACCATCCGCAGCATTCGCAAGCCCGTGATTGCCGCCGTCAGCGGCTTCGCGCTGGGCGGCGGCTGCGAGCTGGCGATGATGTGCGACTTCATCATTGCCGCCGACAACGCCAAATTCGGCCAGCCTGAAATCAAGCTGGGCATCATCCCCGGCGCAGGCGGCACGCAGCGCCTGCCCCGCGCCGTGGGCAAGGCCAAGGCCATGGACATGATCCTCACGGGCCGCATGATGGACGCACAGGAAGCCGAGCGCGCCGGCCTGGTCAGCCGCGTCGTGCCCGTGCAAGATTTGATGGGCGAGGCGCTGAAGGCCGCCGAGGCCATTTGCAGCTTTGGCCAGGTGGCCGTGATGGCCGCCAAGGAATGCGTGAACCGCGCCTTTGAAAGCGCCCTGAGCGATGGCGTGATGCACGAGCGGCGCCTGTTCAACGCCCTGTTTGCCACGGCAGACCAGAAAGAAGGCATGGACGCTTTCCTGAACAAGCGCCCCGCGCAGTTTGCCAACCGGTGATACAATTCGCACCTTTGGCGCTTTAGCTCAGTCGGTTAGAGCGATGGAATCATAATCCACAGGTCCGCGGTTCGAGTCCGTGAAGCGCCACCAGACTTCCTTTCAAAAAACCTTCGCAAGCGCCCGTTTCGCGCAGCGCAGCATCAAGGCACCGGGCTGATTCGCCCAGTGCCTTTTTTTCTGCCTGGCGCAGCCGCTTTCTCATTTGCCATCTCGCTTTCAGGGAACCATCATGAAACCCATTCGCTCCGCACTTGCATCCACCCTGGCTGCCTGCGGCCTCGCGCTGTGCGCGCTGGCAGGCAGCGCGCAAGCGCAACAGGTGCAGGCCCAGCAGGTGCGGCGCTTTTTCCCGGCTGGCGTGGAGCACGGCATCATCGCTTTTGGCGAGCCGCCTCACATCACGCTGGACGGCAAGCCCATGCTTTTGGCGGCAGGCACACGCATCCGCAGCGAAACCAACCGCGTGATGCTCTCCGGCGCGCTCACCGGACAGACGCACATGGTCAATTACGCGCTGGGCCCCAGCGGCGAACTGCGTGAAATCTGGATTCTCACGGCCGAGGAAATCAGCGAGATCAACCAGTCCCGCCTGATTCGCCCGCGCCCCTTCAACGACACGGAGCGCAACCCGTATCGCGGCAACTGAACGCGAGCCGTGAACGGGCAGACGCACGCGAAGCGCCGCCTTGAACCAGGTTCCGCTCCTTGTTTCATAGCATGACGTCCATACTGCATGGGCGCAGGCGGTGTTTTCAGATGCCTTGAATTTGCTCCTTTTCCAGAAGCTGTCGCTGCCCGCTTCCATCAAACTTCCCACGAAACTTTCGCCATGTCCCGCAAAGTCTTCATCAAGACCTTTGGCTGCCAGATGAACGAATACGACTCGGCCAAGATGGCTGACGTGCTGGCCGCCGCCGAAGGCTACGAGTCCACCGACGACCCGGAGCAGGCCGACCTGGTCATCTTCAACACCTGCTCCGTGCGCGAGAAGGCGCAGGAAAAAGTCTTCTCTGACCTGGGCCGCATCAAGCACCTCAAGGACAAAGGCACGCTCATCGGCGTGGGCGGCTGCGTGGCCAGCCAGGAGGGCGAGGCCATCATCGAGCGCGCGCCGTATGTCGATGTCGTCTTCGGCCCGCAAACCCTGCACCGCCTGCCCGATTTGCTGGCCGAGCGCCGCCGCCAGAACGCGCCGCAGGTGGACATCCGCTTTCCCGAAATCGAAAAATTCGACCATCTGCCGCCCGCCCGCGTGGAAGGGGCCACGGCCTTTGTCTCCATCATGGAAGGCTGCTCCAAATATTGCAGCTACTGCGTCGTGCCCTACACGCGCGGCGAAGAGTTCAGCCGCCCGTTTGACGACGTGCTCACCGAAATCGCCGGCCTGGCCGCGCAAGGCGTGAAGGAAGTGACGCTGCTGGGCCAGAACGTGAACGCCTATCGCGGCCCGATGGGCGGCAGCGGCGAAACCGCCGACTTCGCCCTGCTCATCGAATACGTGGCCGAAATACCGGGCATCGAACGCATCCGCTACACCACCAGCCACCCCAACGAATTCACCCAGCGCCTGATTGACGTTTACGGCAAGGTGCCCAAGCTCGCCAGCCACCTGCACCTGCCCGTGCAGCACGGCTCCGACCGCATTCTCATGGCCATGAAGCGCGGCTACACCGCCATGGAATACAAAAGCATCATCCGCCGCCTGCGCGCCGTGCGCCCGCAAATCAGCTTCTCCAGCGACTTCATCGTGGGCTTTCCGGGCGAAACCGACGCCGATTTCGACAAGATGATGAAGCTCATCGACGATGTGGGCTACGACAATTCCTTCAGCTTCATCTTCAGCCCCCGCCCCGGCACGCCCGCCGCCAATTTGCAAGACGACACCCCGCACGAAGTCAAGCTGCGCCGCTTGCAGCGCGTGCAGGCCGCGCTGGAGCAAAGCGAGCGCGCCATCAGCGCCAGCCGCGTGGGCACCGTGCAGCGCATCCTGGTGGAAGGCCCCTCGCGCAAGAATCCGCAGGAACTCATGGGCCGCACCGAATGCAACCGCGCCGTCAATTTCAGCGGCGGCGAGCAGCCCGTCCGCCTGATCGGCCAGATGATTGACGTGCGCATCACCGAAGCCATGCCGCACTCCCTGCGCGGCGCGCTGATCTGAAGAACGGCTGGCGAAGGCAGAGCGCGGCCCTGCGGCTCAGCAGGGCGCAGTGGAAAGTGCGCCGCGAGTGTCAGTCCGGCGCCCCGGCCTTTTCAGGGCGCGCACCTCAGCAGCCCGCAAGAAAACAGCGCAGATGGCAAATAGGCGCGGCCTCATGCGTGCAATACAGAGGAACGGCTCAATTTCGCTTCTGAAACCATAGCAATAAGCCTTGATAAACAGTGCGCAAAGCAGCTTTTACATCCTCTTGAATTCGCTCCTGTTTTAAGAGCCAAATTGGAGTCTGTCCGTGGAGCGAAAAATGCGGCCTCGAGCGGCTCTGGGGCGTTGCAAATTCTCTTGAGCCGCAAGACCCGTCTGCGATTTGCGTCTTGCCGCCCTCAAGTGCACCCCTTCGACCTCCGCAGCAGTCTCTGGCAACCCCTCAAAAAAGAAGCGAACTGAATGGAAGCAAAACGCCGTTTTGCCCAGTGTCCACTAGGACATCATGCTATGAATAAATGAGCAACAGCTTCATTCAATGTCCGGCTGCGAGCGCAAAAAGCGACCCCGTCGGTCTATGGCGCCGCAACCGTTCAGCCACCAGCCAGCCCGTTTGCGGTTTGCGTCTGGCCGCCGCCAAAAAGCTCGTCCGTTTTTTGTCTCTTGCGAACAGCCTTTTAGGCAGCTTGACAGGCAGGGCGATCCGGAATTCCCGCTTTCATTGCCCAGTCGCGCACTGCCTCGCGCCGGGCGTGGCTTCAATGGCAGCCGCCGCCCTTGCTGCCTTCACTGCAACCGTTGCACTTGCTGCAAGCAGAGCCTGGGGCGCCGCCAGCGGTTTTCTTGCGAAAAACGAATTTGCGCAGCATGTAGATAAAACAGGCGGCGACGATGAGGCCGACGATGATTTGCTGTGTCATCCCAAAATCCTTGATGCAATCTGATAGACGATGAGGGCGAACAAGTAGGCTGCGGCAAACAGGCCGCCCGTGATCATCAGAGTGTGGCGGGCCGAATTGGTTTCGCGCCGGATGGTGGCCAGCGTGGCCAGGCACATGGGTGCGTAGATGTACCAGGCCAGAAAGGCAAAGGCCGTGGGCAGGCCCCAGTTGTCGTGCACCACGGGGATGAGGGCCGTTTCCAGCGCTTCTTCGGAGCTGGCTGTCATGGCATAGACAGTGCCCAGGGCCGAAACAACCACTTCGCGCGCGGCAATGCCGGGAATCATGGCGATGCACATCTGCCAGGTAAAGCCCAGCGGCGCGAAAAGCGGCTGAATGAGATGACCCAGATGGCCTGCGATGCTGTAGTCAATGGCCGGCTGCGTGGCGCCTTCGGGCGCGCCGGGAAAGCTCACCAGCGCCCAGAGCACCACGCTCAGGGCAAAAATCACCGTGCCCGCGCGCATCAAAAAGGCTTTGACCTTGCCCCACAGGCTGATGAGGATGTGCTTGAAGTTGGGCATGCGGAAGGTGGGCAGCTCCATCAGCAGCGGAAACTGCTGCACGTGGCCACGCTTGCGCGCCAGCACCTTGAGCACCCAGGCCGTGAAACCCGCTGACACAATGCCCGCCAGGTAAAGGCCAAAGAGTGTGAGGCCTTGCAGGTTGAAGATGCCCAGCACGGTTTCGTCAGGAATGACGGCGGCGATGATGAGCGCGTAAATGGGCAGCCGCGCCGAACAGGTGAGCATGGGCGCAATGGCGATGGTGACCAGGCGCTCGCGCGGGTCTTGAATGGTGCGCGCCGCCATCACGGCAGGCACGGCGCAGGCAAAGCTGGACAGCAGCGGAATGAAGGCGCGGCCCGACAGGCCGCTGCGCGACATGGCGTTGTCCAGCAGCAGCGCCGCGCGCGGCAGGTAGCCGGAGTCTTCCAGCAGCAGGATGAAGGCAAACAGGATCGTGATTTGCGGCAGAAACACCAGCACGCTGCCCACGCCGGCCAGGATGCCGTCTTTGATGAGACTGGCTAGCGGGCCTTCATCCATGTTCTCCGTAATCACATCGCCCAGCCAGGCGAACGAATCTTCAATCATCCCCATCACCGGCTCGGCCCAGGCGTAAACCGCCTGGAATACCAGCATGAGGATCAGCATGAGAATCAGCATGCCCCAGACCGGGTGCATCACGATTGCATCCAGCTGGCGATGCCAAGCGGGCAGGGTGAGTTCGTGGCGCACCACCTGGCGCAAGATGTCTTCGACCTGCGCATAAAGGGCGTTGCTGTCCAGCGCGTCAAGCCGTTTTTCCGCCTCTTCGAGCGTGAGGGCATGAGCGGCACCTTCAGTCTTGCGCGGCAGCCTGGCCACCGCCTCGCGCACGGCGCGCATGCTGCGGCTGTCAATGGCCGCCGTCTCCAGCACAGGCACACCCAGCAGTTCACTGAGCTTGGCCGCGTCAATCTTCAGGCCACGGTGGCGTGCCACGTCACTCAAGTTGAGCGAAACCACCATGGGCAAGCCCAGCGTCTTCACCTCCAGCACCATGCGCAGCGTCATGCGCAGGTTGGTCGCATCGGCCACGGAAACAATGGCGTCAGGCTGTTGCCCGAGCTTGCCCAGCACCACGTCGCGCGCCACCTTTTCATCAGGGCTGGTTGCTCGCAGGCTGTAAGTGCCGGGCAGGTCAATCACCACCACGTTCGGGTCGTCAACAAACCGGCCTTCGCGCCGGTCCACCGTCACACCGGCATAGTTGGCCACCTTGGCATTGGAGCCGGTCAGGCCGTTGAACAAAACCGTCTTGCCACAGTTGGGCGCGCCCAGCAGGGCGAATCGACTCGCAGTCATCACAAGATTCTTCGTGGAAAAAGAGTGATTTTCACTCTTCCACGCGACACATGATCTTCGCCGCCTCCGGTCTCCTCAATGCGAACTGAGACAAATTGCCCAGCCGCACCGCGTAAGGCCCGCGTTTGAGCAGGCCGCGTGACAGCAGCGTGATGGACATGCCTTCGGAAAAGCCCAAGTCCGTTAGCCGCTGGGTTACCAGCGGATCGATGTCGCCGAACTCGGCGCTGGGGATGATGGAGACGATGCGCGCCTTGGCACCTTTTTCAACATCAATCAAAGATACATTGTTTTTCATGATTTCGCATTATAACAACAAGGTGACATTCCTGCGTTTTACCAATGCATAGTCAAAATGCATTGACTTATATAAATCCGTCAATTGGCATAGAGTCCACCCATTTCCCATCTCTATCAAATACAGCAATCCAATTCATATCCCTGGAAGATGTCAATGGCAAAAAAAATAAATCCTTCTTCGGCAATTCATTGCCTGCTTTTTCTATTTTTTTCAATTTATCCTCGATTTGCGCTATAGGCTTAATATTTTTTTGTATCTCTACATTATTCCAATTCCACTTCTGCCATAACACAGGTCGCATCGAAACAGAGACACCCTGCAATGACAATTCCATGCTTTTTATAACATCCTCTGGCTTTTTTGCCACAGTCCACTCTATTTTCTTCCATGGTGGAAATTCGCAGCCAAGCTTTCCAAGTTCGCCGCCAGCACAATCTGATAAATATAATTCATTTTTTCCAACAGCAACCAAACGATCCGCCTCAAAAACAATTGCAACCGGGCGCGACTCTTCTAACACATACAGCCCATAACCTAAAGCAGTCAGTTGAATTGCTCCTATCAAGCTCAAATCCATTATCAATTCGCGCCGTGATTTATCAGGACTCGCCAACACAAGAGTAAGTAATGGACCACACACAACATCCACCCCAAGCAACAAAAAATATATTGCAGAGACCCTGAACAGAGTCGACATCACCCCTGCATACCAGAAACCAAACACAAGCCATGCAGCCCCGCCCGCAATCAGCATACAAACCGCAAAGTGCTTGATTGCCAAGCGAGCAGCAAACCTTATTCTTTGCCTAAAAATTGATTGATCCATTCTGTTTTACTTTATCGAGTATATGTATCTACTGAAGCAACACCTTACCTGCATTCAGCCGGAGCATATTTAGTTTCTATGCCATTTGCAGTAATTGCAGCCCCCATGCTTCTGGAAGTTGCTACCTGGTTAGTCGACGACGTACACGCCCAATCCACAGGTCCTGTTAATCCACTATTGATTGCCGTAGCGAAATCTTGATAACCCGCCGCACTCTTGACGAATGGATAAAAACCCAGCTTGTTGTTGACACTCGACACTCCGACGTTTGCCGTGTTGAATGAGACTGTCACCACGCCTGTCGTGGCCGCAATTTGTACGGAATCAACATATTTGGATGACGAACCCACGCCCCCTTGCTGGGCGTTCCACGAACTTGCCACAACACCTAATCCATTCACAGTTGCCACTTCACTAACCAATGTTTTGGCATGCGTGGCCAGCGCAAGGCCTTCTGCTACCCGTGCACGTATAACGTAATCCTGATATGCTGGCAGTGCAATGGCACTCAATATACTAACAATCGCCACAACAATCATTAGCTCCAGCAAAGTAAATCCATTTCTCACATGAACTCCAATTCATTAAAACAAAAAAAGAAGGACACCAAAGGTGTCCTTCTTCAAGCTACCTACAATAGCACTTCATTAACGGCATTCTGCAGGTGCATATTTGGCTGCCAGGGTACCGGCCGTAACAGGCATGGAACGAGCGGTTGCAGCAGCAGTCGTGGCAGATCCGCAAGCCCAGTCAATCGCACCACTTTCGTTGGCAGTCAGCGCCGCATCCAAGGCTGTAAACGTGCCGTTTACATTGATAGAAGGCTTCAGTACCAGCGTATTAGCCGTACCAATCGGGCCAACATTTGCCGCATTATAAGTGACGGTAATTTCTCCGTTGCCGCCAGCAATTTGAACACTTGTCACATATTTGGAAGTGGCACCGGTACCATTTTGCTGCGCATTCCAGGTGGTGGCCGCAACCGTCAAATCATTCGGCGTGGCAACTTCATTGACCATAGCCTTCGCACCAGAGGCCAACGTCAAACCTTCAGAAATACGCGTACGAACCGTGTAATCTTGATAAGCGGGCAGCGCAATGGCGGCCAGAATACCAATAATCGCCACGACGATCATCAGTTCGATGAGGGTGAAACCTTTTTGCATTGCTTTCATGATTTTCTCCTTGAGAGAGTTGTGAAATGGATCTTTGGAATTCGGGGCAGATACTGATGCGCCGCCGACGCCTTTTATCTTGCAGCCGGTGTGCCAGCGCATGCCAAGGTCGGAAGCGCTGCCGGAATGAGCGGCGAAAGTGTGCATTTGGTCACAGAAGCAGCGCTCTAGCCTTCCGGAAGTGACACTTTTTGTGCAATCAGGCTGGCAAGTTGCGGTGTCAATGTGTGTCAGATCGTGCCAACGCGAGAAAAGAGTGACGCAAATGGGTGTTTACCCGCATGCGGGGCTGACGTTTCATGCGCCCAGGGCTTCCCAGCGCTCCAGTGCGTGCAGCAGTTCTTCTTCGATGGCGCTGTCTCTGGCCTGTAGGGCAATGGCTTTGGGCAGGTCGCTTTGGTAGAGCGTGCCGTCGGCCAGCTGGGCGCGGATGGCGGCCTGCTCAGCTTCCAGTGCGTCGATGCGGGCGGGCAGGGCGTCCAGCTCGCGCTGCTCTTTGTAGCTGAGCTTGCGTTTGACGGTGGCTTGGGCGGCAGATTTGGCGGCGGTTTGGGCTGCCGCCGGGGCGGGCTGCGCGGACGGGCGGGGCGTTTTGGATGTTTTGGATGCAGGCGCGGGCGCGGCGGCTTCGGGCGCCAGCCAGGCGCGGGCGCGTTCGCTTTGCTGCTGCCAGTCGGTGATGCCGCCTTCGTATTCGCGCCATTGGCCGCCGCCTTCCCAGGCGATGGTGCTGGTGACGACGTTGTCCATGAAGGCGCGGTCGTGGCTGACGAGAAAGACGGTGCCGTCGTAGGTTTGCAGCAGCTCTTCGAGCAGCTCCAGGGTGTCGATGTCCAGATCGTTCGTCGGCTCGTCGAGCACCAGCACATTGGCGGGGCGGGCGAACAGGCGCGCCAGCAGCAGGCGGGCTTGTTCGCCGCCGGAGAGGCTGCGCACGGGCGAGGCGGCGCGCGCGGGGCTGAAAAGAAAGTCGCCCAGATAGCTTTTGACATGCTGGCGGCGCTGGCCGATTTCGATCCATTCGCTGCCCGGGCTGATGAAGTCTTCCAGCGTGGCATCCGGATTGAGCTGCGCGCGCATCTGGTCAAAGTAGGCCACTTGCAGGCTGGCGCCCTGGCGCACGCGGCCGCTGTCGGGCGCCAATTGGCCCAGGATCAGTTTGAGCAGCGTGCTTTTGCCCGCGCCGTTGGGGCCGATGAGGCCGACTTTGTCGCCGCGCAAAAGGGTGGCGCTAAAGCCTTGCACCACGGGCGGGCCGCCAAAGGCTTTGCTGACGTTGTGCAGCTCGGCCACGATTTTTCCGCTGGGCTGGCCGCTGGCCACTTCCATGCGCACGCGGCCCAGCGCCTCGCGGCGGGCGGCGCGGGCGGCGCGCAGGGCGTGCAGGCGGTTGATGCGGCCTTGCGCGCGGGTGCGGCGCGCTTCCACGCCTTTGCGCACCCAGATTTCTTCTTGCGCCAGCAGTTTGTCGGCCCGGGCGTTGAGCGTGGCTTCTTGCGCCAGCTGCTCTTCTTTTTGCGCCTGATAGGCGGCGAAGTTGCCGGGGTAGCTGCGCAGGCGGCCCCGGTCCAGCTCCACGATGCGCGTGGCCACGGCATCCAGAAAAGCGCGGTCGTGCGTGATGACAACCACGCTGCCTTTGTAGGCCAGCAGCAGCTCTTGCAGCCAGCCAATGGCGGCCAAATCCAGATGGTTGGTCGGCTCGTCCAGCAGCAGCACATCCGGCTGCGCCACCAGCGCCTGGGCCAGCGCCACGCGCTTTTGGCTGCCGCCCGAAAGCTCGGCCACGCGGCGCGCGCCGTCCAGCCCCAGCTTTTGCAGGGTTTGCTGCACGCGCTGCGGCCAGTTCCAGCCGTCTTCGGCCTCGATGCGGGTTTGCAGCTCGGCCAAATCGCCTTCGCCTTGCGTGTATTGCTCAATCAGCGCCGCCATGTGCGCCATGCCCGCGCTCACGGCGTCTTGCACGGTTTCAAAGCCTTGCAGCGCAGGCGTTTGCGGCACATAGGCCAGCCGCAGGCCCTGCTGCATTTGCAGCGCGCCGTCGTCGGGCTTTTCCAGCCCGGCCAGAATTTTCAGCAGCGAAGACTTGCCCGCCCCGTTGCGGCCAATCAGCCCCACGCGCTCGCGCTCCTGCAAGGCAAAGTCTGCGTGGTCAAGCAAAGGCAAGTGGCCAAAGGCCAGTTGGGCATCAAGCAAAGTCAGCAGGGCCATGAGTGAAAACCGCCAGCAAAAAAAGCCCTGATTGTGCCCATTTCAATTGCAAATACGGCAAAACCAGTGCGGTTATGAAGCGGCGGGTATGATGCCCGCAATCATTCACCCAAGGAAAAAACCATGAGCGCCACGCCCGATTTGATTTGCTATAAAACCATGCCCGTCTGGACGAAAAACAATATTCCGCCCAGCATATTGTCCCGCCACAATACCAAGGCAGGCACCTGGGGCAAACTGCGCGTGATAAAAGGCCGCGTGAAATTCCACGAAATGAACGAAGCCGGAGAAACCCTGGCCGAACATATTCTCACCCCGCAAAGCGAAGTATGGACCATTACCCCGCAAGCCTGGCACAAGGCCGAATTGCTGGATGACGATTCGGCTTTCCAGCTTGAATTTCACTGCGAGAAAAAAGATTATTTCAGCAAGAAATACGGCATGACGGCCACCCACTCCGCCGTGGTGGACGCCGCCCGCCGCGTGCCGCCCGGCAAGGCGCTGGACCTGGGCTGCGGGCAAGGGCGCAACGCGCTCTATCTGGGCCTGCTGGGTTTTGACGTGACCGCCAGCGACTACAACCCGGCCCCGCTGGCCGCGCTGGAAGACATGGCCGACGCGGAAAACCTGCGCGTGCAAACCTGCATTTACGACATGAATACCGCTGCGCTGGCTGAAAATTACGATTTTCTCGTGGCCACCGTGGTTTTCATGTTTCTCGATGCCGGCCGCGTGCCCGCCATTATTGAAAACATGCAGACGCACACCACGCCGGGCGGCTATAACCTGATTGTTTCGGCCATGGATACGGAAGATCACCCTTGCGTCATGCCATTTTCATTCACCTTCCGCGAAGGCGAATTGAAAAAATATTACGAAGGCTGGGAAATGGCCGAATACCGCGAAGAAATCGGCTCCATGCACGCCACCGACGCGCAAGGCAAGCCCATTCAACTCAAATTCGTGACCATGCTGGCCCGCAAGCCCGCCTGAATAGGCCGTCTCCAGCCTGCCAGGCGAGCAACCCAAACCCCAAGCCCAAGGGAAACCCAGAAATCCAAAGCTCTGGGCTTTTCCGGCACTGGCAGCTGTCGTTCAGATATCCAAAAAAAGAGAGCAAAATAACGATGCTTAAAAGTTCGGTTTGCGCACGTTCCACTAGGACCTATTGCTATGGATAGAGGAGCGAAACACCTCCGCGCTTTTCCCTCCAACGGTCCGCCACCCAACCCCACGCGGCGGCAGGCCATTCGGCCTCGCGCAGCCCGGTGCTATGCTGGCTTGGCCCCCAGACCAGAAGAACCTCAAAACAACCCACCTTCTCATGACCGACGACACAAGCCGCAGCGCCGCCCCGTCTCAAGCTCTCTGGGCGGCCGTCGATCTCGGCTCCAACAGCTTCCGCCTGGAAATCGCCCGAGAAACCGCTCCAGGCCGCTTCGAGCGCCTGCACTATCTGAAGGAAACCGTGCGTCTGGGCGGCGGGCTGGACGCCCAAGGCCAGCTTTCGCCTGAAGCCATGCAGCGCGGCTGGCAATGCCTTGAGGGCTTTGGCCAGCGCCTGAAAGAGCTGCCCCAGGCGCGCGCCCGCGCCGTGGCCACGCAAACCCTGCGTGAAGCGCGCAATGCCGCCGCCTTTTTGCAAAAGGCCGAGGAGTTGCTGGGATTGCCCATCGCCATCATCAGCGGACGCGAGGAGGCTGCCCTTATTTACCAGGGCGTAACCAGCCTGCTGCCTGAAGGCGACGAGCGCCGCGTGGTAGTGGACATCGGCGGCCGATCCACAGAAATCATCATTGGCCAGGGGCGGCAGGCGCAAGACATGGAGTCCTACCCCATCGGCAGCGTGACCTGCTCACAGCGCCACTTCGCCAGCGGTCAGTTCACCGCGCTCGCTTTTGCCGATGCCGAAGCCGATGCCAAGGCCGCGCTGGCTGAAGCCGCCACGCGCTTTGCGCGCCCCCGCTGGGATGCGGCCTACGGCGCCTCAGGCACCGTGGGCGCCGTGCTGGCGGCGCTGCGCAAGTCAGGCCGCACCAGCATGGACGACGCCATCGCCCTGAGCCAGCTGTATTGGCTGCGCCAGCGCTTGATTGATGCGGGCGACATCAACGCGCTGGATATGCCAGGCATTCGCGAAGACCGCAAGGCCATCATTGGCGGCGGGCTGTCGGTGCTCATCAGCCTGTTTGAGCTGCTGGGCATTGACACCATGCGCCGTGGCCACGGCGCGCTTCGCCACGGCCTCTTTCATGCTGCCCATGCCGCGCGTGAGCAAGAGCTGCCTGCATGGCGCCAGGCGGCCTGAGAGACTGCCCTTGAAAGGCTGAAGCGACAGTGGCCTCGTCGTCCTTGCTCAGCCTTCTCGATTGATTCAACCAGGCAAAGGTTCTCTCCACAATCCAGTGCTTGGGCAGCGCCTTAAAACCATGCCGCTTACTGCGCTTGAACACCCGCATGTTTCAGCCGAACATGCTCAGCGCTCATCCAATCAGCGCACCCGTGTAGCCGCCATCGACAAAAAGTCTTGAGGCACTCAAAGCGCGTGAAAAGCCTCACAGCAAAGCCCTGGCTCCCACCCGGTCCTGAACACCTTCTGAAAGCACCACCACAGCCAGCATGTGTCTGCGACAAATCAAGCTCGTCACGGGATACACAAGTGGGAGCAGGGGTTGATGCATGACAGGCTCCAGAGCATCATGCCGCCCTTTCCAGAGCATTCACCCGCTACGGATTCCCGCTGATGAACACCCTTCCTACTCTGGCGCGTCTGGCTTCTGATCTGGCCGAAGGCCGCGCCAGCGCCCGCTCGCTGGCCGAAGCCGCACTGGCGCGCGCCGAAGATGCCGCTGGCGAAGGCGCGCGCGCATTCACCCTGATTGACCGCCCCCGCGCGCTGGCGCTGGCCGCCGCCAGCGACGCGCTGCGCAAGGCGGGCATCGTGCGCTCGCCGCTGGAAGGGCTGCCGGTGTCGGTCAAAGACGTGTTCGACGTGGCCGGCCAGGTGACCACGGCCGGCTCGGCCGTGCTGGCCGATGCGCCGCCTGCCGCGTGCAACGCGCCCGTCATCGACCGGCTGCTGGCGGCGGGCGCGGTCATCGTGGGGCGCACCAGCATGACGGAGTTCGCCTTTTCCGGCCTGGGCCTGAACCCGCACCGGGGCACGCCGCGCAACCCCTGGGACCGGGCCACGGGCCGCATCCCCGGCGGCTCCTCCAGCGGCGCGGCTGTTTCGGTGACGGACGGCATGGCCGCGCTGGCCATCGGCACGGACACGGGCGGCTCCGTGCGCATTCCTTCGGCGCTGTGCGGGCTGACGGGCTTCAAACCCACGCAGCGGCGCGTGAGCCGGCAAGGCGTGCTGCCGCTGTCTGCCTCGCTGGACTCCGTCGGCCCGCTGGCCGCCAGCGTGCAGTGCTGCATCACGGCCGATGGCGTGCTCAGCGGCCAGACATGGCAACTTCAGCCCCGACCGCTGGCAGGCGCGCGGCTGGCCTGCCCGGCAGAAATCGCGCTGGACGACATGGACGCCCACGTGGCCGCCGCCTTTGACCGCGCGCTGGAGCGCCTGCACAGCGCGGGCGCACGCGTGACGCGCCTGCCCCTGCCCGAGTGGCGCGAGCTGGCCGCCCTGCACGCCAAAGGCACGCTCTCCAACGCCGAAGCCTGGGCCTGGCACCGCCAGCGGCTGGCGGCCCAAGGCGCGGCCTACGACCCGCGCGTTCGCGCCCGCATCGAGGCGGGCCGCCAAATGGACTGCGCCGACTACATCGACCTGCTGGCCGCCCGCCGCCGCTGGATTGCACAGGTGGAGCAGCGCCTGGCCGCTTTTGACGCCCTGCTCATGCCCACCGTGCCCATTGCCGCCCCTGCCATCGCCAGCTTGCAAACCGACGACGCAGCCTACTGGCGCGCCAACGCGCTGATGCTGCGCAACACCAGCCTTATCAACTTTCTGGACGGCTGCGCCCTGAGCCTGCCCATGCACCCGCCCGGCGAAGCGCCCGCCGCACTGATGCTGGCTGGCTGCGCCGGCACGGACGCGCGCGTGCTGGCGCTGGGGCTGGCAGTGCAGGCGCTGCTGGATTGGTGAAGGCGCTTTCAGCGGGTGCCTGTTCCCGGAACCTGTTCAAAGTCTGCCCGTGGGTGCAAACAGCACGGAGCCGGGCGCTCTTGGGCCTGGCTGTTCATCACGATTCACTCTTTTGCCTCTCACGGCCAGGCTCTGAACAGTCTCTCAAAAACAGGAGCAAATCTGATGGCTCCAAAACACCTTTCAGCGCTGTATCCATCAAGACATCATGCTATGAATAGAGAAGCAAAAAAGCTCTATTCAACGCCCGTCCGCAGGCGCGAAAAGCAGCTCCATCGGCCTGCGGCGCTGCAACCGGCCAGCCGCTTGGCCTGTCCGTCTGCGGCCTGCGCATGGCCACCCAGGCTCATTCACTCTCGCGTCCGACTTTGAACAGGTTCTCAGCCTCAGGACTTGCGCCTGACTGAAATTTGCGAAATACCTTCGCGCACGTATTGCATGTATTGCAATGAATACGCGCCATGAGACGCCTCGCAGGCATTTATTTTCACGGCGATGGCGCGCCGCAACAAATGTATCTATAATGTAAACAAGGCGAGCGCCCTGCGTTGCCTTGGCAAGGCGGGGTTTGTTTTGAAAAACCGTCAAAAAAAGGAGGCTGACGTGAATGCGCTGCGTATGCATTTTCTACCGCGATATTCAAGCGCTGCCGTGCCCTGCCCTCCCAGCAGCGCGCTGCACAGGCGTTGCCATCAAGCATGCTCTGGCGAAGCGGATTTTGTCTCCTGAATCCGTCTGCTGATGCTTTTTCTTATGATTTAACCAATCTGGCCGCAGGCTGATTTTCAAATTCAGCCGTCTTGAGTATCTTCATTGGTAAAAAAGCATTGGTTCATTGATTTTCAGAAAATAAATGAACCCTGTCCCTTCCAGGAATATGCTTGATCAGCCCAGGCGGCCATGCCGCCGCTGCCGGCTCCAATAATGGAAAAGAAGTCGTCATGCCCCGCTCCAGCCAGCTTCTGTATCCGGCCCGCCCGCCTGCCGAGCCTCAGGCTGCGGCCTGCCTGCTTTTGCTGCGCGATGGCCCGAAGGGCCTTCAAGTACTGCTCACGCAACGCTCCGCCCAGGCGCGGTTCGCGCCCGGCGCCTACGTTTTTCCGGGCGGCTGCGTGGATGCAGACGATGCCCGTCTGCCCGCTGCCACCCGCCCCCGCCAGCGGGGGCATGCGCTGACAGCCGCGCTGGCTGCCTTGCGCGAAACCTTTGAAGAAATGGGCGTGCTGCTGGCCCGCCGCCCTGACGGCCTGCCTGCCATAGCGCAAGACGTGGCCGGGCTGGAGCGCCACGCCCCGCTGGCGCCCCAATGCCAGGCGCGAGGGCTGAAACTGGCAGCGTGCGAGCTGTTTCTGCTGGCGCGCTGGATCACGGGCTGTGACTGGCCACGCCGTTATGACGTGCCCCATTTCGTGGCCCGCATGCCATCGGGGCAGCGTCCCCAGGCGGATGGACAGGAGCAGCTCAACGCCCAGTGGCTGACGGCCAGCGCCGCGCTGGCCCGGCATGCCGCAGGCCGCCTGCCGCTCATGTTTCCCACGCTGAAAACACTGGAATGGCTCCGGAGCCAGCCCAACGTGGCCGCCGTGCTGGCCGCTTGCGCAGGCGAGGCTCCTTTGTGGACGAGCTGCCCGCGCGCGGCCCGCCGGCAGGGACGGATTGCGCGCTTCATGGAACACGAGCTGCCCTTTGGCGAGCTGGCGCTGGTCTGTCCCGATGGGCAAGGCGAGCACGAAATTGGCTGGCAGCACGAAAAGCCCGTGCCCCTGCTGCGCAATGTGCGGCGGCTGACGGCGGCCAACTCCGGCTTCATGACCGGGCCGGGCACCAACAGCTACCTGGTGGGCGACGCTGCAGCAGGTTTCATCGTGATCGATCCCGGCCCGGCTGATGAGGCTCATGTGCAGCGCCTGTGGCAGGCCGCTGGCGGGCAGGTGCGCGCCATCATCTGCACTCACTCGCACCCCGACCACGCTCCTGGCGGCTGGCTGCTGCAAGCCATGTGCTCCAAGCAAGTGCCCGTGCTGGGCCTGCCCTCGTCGCCGCAGGGGCGCCCAGACAGCGCCTTCACCCCCGACCGGGCGCTGTATGACGGCAAACGCCTGCAACTGGCAGGCGAGCAAACGCACACCCTGCGCGTCATCCACACCCCCGGCCACACCGCCAACCACCTGTGCCTTGTGCTGGAGGAAGACGGCTTGCTTTTTTCAGGCGACCACATCCTGAGCGGCAGCACCACCGTTATTGACGCGCCCGATGGCGACATGACCGTTTATCTGGCCTCGCTTGACAAATTGGCCGCCGCCTGCGCCGCCTATGGCGCGAACTTCATCTTGCCGGCCCACGGCCACGTGCTGCACGAAGCGCAGCAGGCCATCGTCCGCCTCAAGGCCCACCGGCTGGCCCGCGAGGCCAAAGTGCTCGCCGCCATGCGCCAACGCCCCAGCGGCACGCTCGATGACTGGCTGCCTCTGGCCTATGCAGACGTTCCTCCCGAGGCGCATGCCGCCGCCCGCAAGTCTTTGCATGCGCACGTGCAGCGCATACGCCAGCTGGATTTGCTGCGCGAAGACGGAGCCAGCGCCTGGCGGCAGGCCGCGTAGCTGCATGGGAAGGGTTTGACGCCCAGCAGGCCCTGGCTCAATTCCTCGTGTTCCCTGCGTTCCGGCCCGTGCTTGCCGACCGGGCTACTGCCGCGCCGTGCGCGCGCTGGCAGGCGCGGCCTGCGGGTGGCTGGCGCGCCAGGGGTTGATGTCCAGCCCGCCACGGCGCGTGTAGCGGGCCTGCACCATCAGCCGCGCAGGGCGGCAGTAGCGGGTGATGTCCATGAAGATGCGCTCCACGCAGTGCTCGTGAAATTCGTTGTGCTCGCGAAAGCTCACCAGGTAGCGCAGCAGGCTGGCCTGGTCGATTTGCGGGCCGCTGTAGGCAATTTGCACGCTGCCCCAATCGGGCTGGCAGGTGACGGGGCAGTTGCTTTTGAGCAAATGGCTGGTGAGCGTCTCCTGCACGGGCTGCTCGTCAAAAGCGGCGGTGAGCAGCTCCGGCGCGGGCGGGCCGTAGCGGTCGCAGGCAATGTCCAGCCTGTCCAGGCACAGGCCCGCCAGCTCCTGCATGCGCTCGGCGCCAAAGTCTTCGGGCAGCGTCAGCCGCACGCCTGCGCCCGCCTGCATGGCGCCGCCGTGCCAGATGGCAGCGTTCACGTCGGCCAGCAGGCGCTCACGCACTTCATCCGCGCTGGCAAAGCGCGTGCCGTTGTAGCCGTTCAGGTAGAGCTTGAAAGACTTGCTTTCGATGATGTGCGTGCTCTCGCACGGCACCGTCACATGCGCCAGCGCCACCTGCGGCTTGCCGCGCGTGTTCAGCCACGAGAGTTCGTAGGCCGTCCACACATCCGCCCCCACAAAAGGCGGCTGCCCGGCCAGGCCCAGCTCCGCCCGCTTGGGCGCGCGCGGCAGCGGCTCCAGCAAGCTGGCGTCATAACGGTCAGGGTAGTGCGTGGCCTTGCCCAGCAAGGTGCCCGCCAGCGCAGCGGCGTGTTCGGTCAGGGGAGAGCGGTCTGGCATGAAAGAAAGCTCCGGTTACTCTGTTTTTGATAGCGGCATGCGCCCATTCCACGGGGACTTGCGGCCGATTAGCCATGAAATTGGACTATGAAAGCTGGCGGCGAAACACCAGCTGGCTGGCGCTGGAAGCGGCGGCATCCAACGCATAACCCTCTTCGTCAAAGCCCCGCAGGGCTTCAGGCGTGGCGGCCTGCCGTTGCACGGCCCAGCGGGCCATCAGACCACGGGCGCGCTTGGCGGCAAAACTTTCAACCCTGTACTGCCCGCCACGGTATTGCTGAAACACGCACGTCACCACGCGGGCGCGCAGCGCCTTCTGGTCCACCGCCCTGAAATACTCCTGCGAGGCCAGATTCACCACCACCGGCTCCGCCTCGCCTTCTTGCGCCAGCCGCTCGTTCAGATACTGCGCAATGCGGCTGCCCCAGAACTGGTAGAGATTGCCGCCAGCGTCCGTGGCCAGCCGCGCGCCCATCTCCAGCCGGTAGGGCTGCATCCAGTCCAGCGGCCTGAGCACGCCATACAGCCCGCTCAGAATGCACAGGCGCTCCTGCGCCCAGGCCAGCTGTTCAGCGCTGAGCGTGCGCGCCTGAAGGCCGCCGTACACGTCGCCATCAAACGCCATCACGGCCTGCCGCGAGTTGCTGGCCGTGAACACGGGCGACCATGCCTCGTACCGCGCCACATTCAGCGCCGCCAGCTTGTCAGAAAGCCCCATCAGGCTGGCCACCTGCTGCGGCGAAAGCTGCCGCAGCTTCTCAATCAACTGCGCCGCCTGCGCCGCAAACTGCGGCAGCGTGTGCGGCAGGCCGGGCGGCAACGGGGTTTGGTAGTCCAGCGCCTTGGCTGGTGAAAGAAGAAAAAGCATGGAGCGATTGTGGGGGCGCTGCCGAGCAGGGCGTCAAGTTTCGGGTTGGCGGCAAACCAGATCCACCGGTCCTGAATGCCAGTCGAAGGCACCACCACAGCCAGCAACAGCCCCATCGTGTGATGGCCAAGCGCTTGCGTCATCGCTGCCCCCTTTTGAGACGGGCTTGACCGATTGAGAGTCGAAGATGCCCACGCAGAAACTTGGCCCGTCTGCCCGCTTGCCAGCACGGCAGTGCGCGCCACTGAAAACCAGTTCAAAGCCTGGCCGCGAGTTATGGAAAGCGGGATTTTGCTCCTTATTCAATAGCACTACGTCCTAATGGAAAGGGCGCAGGCTCTATTTTCCGAGCCACTGAATTTGCTCCTCTTTTTGAATCATGAAACGCGCCGAGGCGACATGGAGTGCATGGAGTGCATTTCGGGCGGGCCGGACGCTGGCGCCAGGTTCAGCCGCTGCGCCTGACGTAGCGCACAAAGCTGAAGGGCAGGCCGCTGGCGGCGGTGTGGCTTTCGCGGCTGGCTTCGCGCCACTGGACCAGGTCCAGCGCGGGGGCAAAGGCGTCGCCTTCAAAGTCGGCGTCGATTTCGGTGACGAGCGCCTCATCGGCCAGCGGCAGGGCCAGGGCATAGATTTGCGCGCCGCCAATGACCCAGGCGCCCGCTTGCGGCGGGCACAGCGCCAGCGCCTGCGGCAAGCTGGCGGCAGGCCGCGCGCCCGGGGCGCTCCAGCCCGGCTGGCGGGTGATGACGATGTTCACGCGGCCCGGCAGGGGGCGAAAGCGCGGCGGCAGCGAATCCCAGGTTTTGCGGCCCATGATGACGGCGCAGCCTGCGGTGGCCTGCCTGAAGTGGGCCATGTCTTGCGGCAAATGCCAAGGCAGCGCGCCTTCGCGGCCTATGACGCGGCGGCGCGCCTGCGCCCAGATCAGGCCCAGGCGGGCCGGTCTGGCCTGGGTTTGGGGCTGGGCATTGGTTTCGGCGCTCATACGGCCACGGGCGCCTTGATGGCGGGATGGGGCTGGTAGCCGGTGATTTCAAAGTCGCCGTATTCGTAGTCGAACAGCGAAGGCGGGCGGCGCAGCAGGCGCAGCGTGGGCCAGGGGGCAGGCTGGCGGGCCAGCTGCTCTTGCACTTGCGCGAAATGGTTGTTATAGATGTGGCAGTCGCCGCCGGTCCAGATGAAGTCGCCAGGCTGCAAATCGCACTGCTGGGCCAGCATGTGGGTGAGCAGCGCGTAGCTGGCAATGTTGAAGGGCACGCCCAGAAAAACATCGGCGCTGCGCTGGTAGAGCTGGCAGCTCAGGCGCCCGTCGGCTACGTAGAACTGAAAAAGCGCGTGGCAGGGCATGAGCGCCATGCGGTCCAGATCAGCCACATTCCAGGCGCTGACGACGATGCGGCGTGAATCGGGCGTGGTCTTGAGCTGCTGCACCACTTGCGCGATTTGGTCGATGTGGCGGCCATCGGGCGCGGGCCAGCTGCGCCACTGCACGCCATAGACGGGGCCCAGATCGCCCGTTTGCGGATCGGCCCATTCGTCCCAGATGGTCACGCCCCGCTCTTGCAGCCAGCGGGCGTTGCCGCTGCCGCTCAGAAACCACAAAAGCTCGTAGATGATGCTTTTGAGGTGCACTTTCTTGGTGGTGACGAGGGGGAAGCCCTCTTGCAGGGCAAACCGCATCTGGTAGCCAAACACGCTGCGCGTGCCGGTGCCGGTGCGGTCGGTTTTGGCCGTGCCATGCGTATAGACATGGCGCATGAAGTCTTCATAAGTGGAGCGGGTGGCGGTGGCAGTCATGGCCGGTGATTGTCAGGCCCGCCACCCGCTGTTTCCAGGCTCAGGGCCTGTTGGCTTCAGGCCGCTTCAGCTTCGACTTCAGGGTTGCTGCTGCGGGCCGTGCGGATGCGCAAAGCCAGCAGGCCTTTGGGGCCTTTTTCCAGCGCGAATTTCACGCGCTCGCCTTCCTTGAGCGTTTTGAAACCCTCCATTTCAATGGCCGAAAAGTGGGCAAAGGCGTCAGGGCCGCCGCCATCAGGCTCAATGAAGCCAAAGCCTTTTTGATTGTTGAACCATTTGACGGTGCCGTCGGACTCACCCAACACATTGTCAGACACGTGATAACTCCTTTTCTTGATGAGGTTGCTGCCGTTTACGGCCCCATTTTGAAATTGATTTTTTTAATGTCAAGTGTGAATACGGTGTATTACGTGTTTTTTCTGAAAATTTTCAGACCTGGCTTGCATGGCGTGGTTTTACGATCATTTGAAGCAGGCCGCATCCGGCCCCTGCGCCGATAGAATGACTTCTCATGGCTTCGCTTCCCTCCTCCCGTCCCCCTGATTCTCCTGCCGGCCCCCAGCATGACGAAGGCGGCGGGGTGGTGCTGGAGCGTGCGCCCTCGCGCGTGCAGCCTCCGCCCATGTATCAGGTGGTCATGCTCAATGACGACTACACGCCCATGGAGTTTGTGGTTGTGGTCTTGCAGGAGTTTTTCGGCAAAGACCAGGCCACGGCCACGCAGATCATGCAAAAGATCCATTTCGAGGGCAAAGGCATCTGCGGCGTGTATTCGCGCGATGTGGCCACCACCAAAGCCGCACAGGTGCAAGATGCGGCCCGCCAGGCAGGCCACCCCTTGCAATGCGTGGCCGAGCCTGCGGGGTCTGGTTGAAAGCGCCCGCCAGCGGCCCCATGTCGGGCTGCATTCGCATACACCCGCTGCTCTCGCAGCAAGAAAGGACACACCATGATTGCCAAGGAACTGGAAGCCAGCCTGCACATGGCTTTTGTCGAGGCGCGCAAGCAGCGCCATGAATTCATCACGGTGGAGCACCTGCTGCTGGCCCTGCTGGACAACCCCAGCGCCGCCGAAGTGCTCACGGCCTGCGCCGCCAACGTGGAAGAGCTGCGCGCCTCTCTTTCAAGCTTCATCGCCGACAACACCCCGCAAGTGGCGGGCGAAGGCGAGGTGGACGCGCAGCCCACGCTGGGCTTTCAGCGCGTGATCCAGCGCGCCATCATGCACGTGCAGTCCACGGCCAGCGGCAAGCAGGAAGTCACGGGCGCCAACGTGCTGGTGGCCATCTTTGGCGAGAAAGACTCGCACGCCGTCTATTTCCTGCACCAGCAGGGCGTGACGCGGCTGGACGCGGTGAACTTCATCGCCCACGGCGTGCGCAAGGACGAAGCCGATGCCGAAAGCGGCGAAGCCGCTGCGGGCGCTGACGGCGCCGCCGCTGAAAAAAACGAAAAGCAAACGCCGCTGGAGCAATACACCGTCAATCTCAACCAGCAGGCGCGCGAAGGGCGCATTGACCCGCTTATTGGCCGCGAGCACGAGCTGGAGCGCACCATCCAGATTCTTTGCCGCCGCCGCAAAAACAACCCGCTGCTGGTGGGCGAGGCGGGCGTGGGCAAAACCGCCATTGCCGAAGGGCTGGCCTGGCGCATCACCGAAGGCAAAGTGCCTGAAGTGCTGGCCGGCTCCGTCGTTTACGCGCTGGACATGGGCGCGCTGCTGGCAGGCACCAAATACCGGGGCGACTTCGAGCAGCGCCTCAAGGGCGTGCTCAAGAGCCTGCGCGACAAGCCCCACGCCATCCTCTTCATTGACGAAATCCACACGCTGATTGGCGCGGGCGCGGCTTCCGGCGGCACGCTGGACGCTTCCAACCTGCTCAAGCCGGCTCTTTCCAGCGGGCAGCTCAAGTGCATTGGCGCCACCACCTTCACTGAATACCGGGGCATTTTTGAAAAAGACGCGGCGCTTTCGCGGCGCTTCCAGAAAGTGGAAGTGCCCGAGCCTTCCGTGGCCGAAACCGTGGAAATTCTCAATGGCCTGCGCCCGCGCTTTGAGGCGCATCACGGCGTGGTTTACGCGCCCGCCGCCCTGCAAGCGGCCGTGGAGCTGGCTGCGCGCCACATCACCGACCGCCACCTGCCCGACAAGGCCATCGACGTCATCGACGAAGCCGGCGCGGCCCAGCGCATCCGCGCGCCCGAGCAGCGCAAGCAAACCATCGACCGCAGCGAGATTGAGGCCATCGTCGCCAAAATCGCCCGCATCCCGCCCGCCAGCGTCAGCCATGACGACCGCAGCAAGCTGCAAACGCTGGAGCGCGATCTCAAATCCGTCGTTTTCGGGCAAGACGCCGCGCTGGAGGCGCTGGCCGCTGCCGTCAAGGTTTCGCGCTCGGGCCTGGGCAAGACGGACAAGCCCATCGGCTCCTTCCTTTTCAGCGGCCCCACCGGCGTGGGCAAAACCGAAGCGGCCCGCCAGCTGGCCTACATCATGGGCGTGGAGCTGCAACGCTTTGACATGAGCGAATACATGGAGCGCCACGCCGTCAGCCGCCTCATTGGCGCGCCTCCCGGCTACGTGGGCTTTGACCAGGGCGGCCTGCTGACCGAGGCCATCACCAAAAAGCCGCACTGCGTGCTGCTGCTCGATGAAATCGAAAAAGCGCACCCCGACATCTTCAACGTGCTGCTGCAAGTGATGGACCACGGCACGCTGACCGACAACAACGGCCGCAAAACCGACTTCCGCAACGTCATCATCATCATGACCACCAACGCGGGCGCCGAAACCATGAACAAAGCCGCCATCGGCTTTACCAACACCCGCCAGGCGGGCGACGAAATGGCCGACATCAAGCGCCTGTTCACGCCCGAGTTCCGCAACCGGCTGGACGCCATCGTCAGCTTCAAGCCGCTGACAGAGCCTGTCATCTTGCGCGTGGTGGACAAATTCCTGCTCCAGCTGGAGCAGCAGCTGGCCGAAAAGAAGGTGGAAGTCACCTTCACCGACCACCTGCGCCAGACGCTGGCGAAAAAGGGCTTTGACCCGCTCATGGGCGCGCGCCCCATGCAGCGCCTCATTCAGGACACCATCCGCAAGGCGCTGGCCGACGAGCTGCTCTTTGGCCGCCTGGTCAATGGCGGCCGCCTGACGGTGGACCTGGACGCCGAGGGCAAGGCCGTGCTCGACATCACCCCGGCTTCTTCCGGCGGCGCGCCCGCCGCCCTGCCAGAAGCGGTCGGCTCCTGAGCGCCTGAACGCAAACAGCCTGCAAATCACATCATAAACAGGAGCAAATATAGGCAGCTGAAATGCCGCCCTGCGCAGATTCCACTAGGACATCATGCTATGGATAGAGGAGCTAAATAACACCCTGCGCATGAAAGCGGAACGGAGGGCATGAAAAAGGGAGCGCCGCCGCTCCCTTTTTTCATGCCCGCATTCTTTGGGCGCTGGCTTTGGGCGGCGCAATGCCTTGCCGCTCAATGGAAATCGGCCATTTTTTTGATCGCTCCATCTTCAAACGGCTCCGCCTGCCCGGCCACAGCCACTGGCAGGGTGAATGAAAACACCGTGCCCTGCGGTTCGTTGGCTTCGTGCGTGAGCGTGCCGCCATGCTGCTCCACCACGGTGCGGCACAGCGACAGGCCCAGGCCCATGCCTTCGCTCTTGGTCGTGAAAAAGGGCGTGTACAAGCGCGGGGCCACGCCGGGAGCAATGCCGCAGCCGTGATCGGCCACGCTGAAGATCACTTTGTCGCACGAGAGCGCGAGGCTGGCCGAAAAGCGCAGGCTGCGCAGCGGCGGGGGGGTGCCGCTCATGGCCTGGATGGCGTTGCGCGCCAGGTTGAGCAGCACTTGCTCCACCATCACCTGGGCGCACCACACGGGGGGCAGGTCATGCGGCACGTCCACTTCCACCGTCACGTTCTGGCGATCGGCGTGCAGGTGAACCAGCGGCAGGATGGCCTGCACCAGCGCCTGCGGAGTGATGTTCACGCGCTGGTCGCTGCCGCGCCGCACGGCCAGGTGCACGCTGTGGATGACTTGTCCGGCGCGATTGGCCTGTCCGGCGATGCGGGTGAGGGCAGTGCGCAGATCGGCCACGACGGCCGCGTCCTGGCCGCCGTGCAGCTGCTCCAGCAGGTTGAGCGAGCCGGTGGCGTAGCTGGAGATGGCAGCCAGCGGCTGGTTCAGCTCGTGGCTGAGGTGCGAGGCCATTTCGCCTGCGGCGGCCAGGCGGGCGGTGGCTTGCAGGCGCTCCTGGCTGTCGCGCGTCATCTGCTCGATGCGGCGCTGCTCGCTGACATCCATGACCACGCTCATCCAGCCGATATGGCGGCCGTCGTGCGTGACCAGCGGGGCGTCGAACACGAGCACGGGAAAGCGCGTGCCGTCCTTGCGCTGGTAAATGGCTTGCTGGCCCTCTTCCGTCTTGCGCCACAGGCCCGAGAGCCACTGAATCTGATGCTGCGCGTATCCGGCGGCCAGCTCCGGCGGCCAGTAGGGCGCGGGAATGCCGGTGCCCAGCAGTTCGCTTTCGTCGCAGTCCACCATTTCGCAGAAGGCGGGGTTCACATAGACGATGCGGCCTTGCTGATCGCGCGCACGCAAGCCCACCATGAGCGAGTCTTCCATGGCCTTGCGCACGGCCAGCGCCTCGGCCAGCGCGCTTTCGGCCCGCTGGCGGCGCGCGTGGTCATAGGCCAGCAGGGTGAGCACGGCCAGCAGCGCCAGGGCGAGACCGGCCAGCAGGGCGGTCATTTCGCTGCTCAGCAAGCTGGCGGCGGGGCGGCGGCTGTCCATGCGCAGCACCAGGGTGGCGCCCGGCAGATCCAGCACGCGCTGAAACGAGATGGCCCGGGAGCCATGCCGCACCACGCCCGCCACGGCCAGGCGCGTGCCGTCCGGCTCGGCGAGCGACACCTGGTGGCGCCGCGTGTAGGCCGTGTCCACCATGTGCGCCAGCATGGCGCTGAGCGAGTAGGCGGCCACCACGTAGCCGCGATCGACGGGCACGCACAGGGGCATGACTTCGTGGCCCGCGCCGCCGTCGTGCTGCGGCATGAACAGGCTGGGCGCGTAGGCGGGGCTGTTCAGGCGCTCCGCCGTCACGCAGGCGGCTTGCGCTTCGGCGGCCAGGCTGCGGCCAGGCGGGTCCAGGCGCGCGTGCCAGGGGCTGGTTTCGCTGGCCACGAGCCTGAGGCGGCTGTCCAGCCAGTCCAGCTGGAGCCATTCGCGGTGGCTTTGCAGCAAGGGGCGGGCGTGCAGCACCCAGCTCGCCGGATCGGCCTGCGACAGATGCAGCCCTTGCAGGATTTGCGAGTTGTGCGACAGGGTGCGCCCCAGTTCGATGGCGGCGTCTGTGGCGTCGCGGGCGAGCGCGCGCTGGGCGCGCTGCTGGCCGTGCTCGTGCGCCAGCCAGATCAGCGCGCCCAGCAGGGCCGCCAGCAGCGTCATCAGCAGCAGCCACAGCCCCCAGCCGCGCGGCGAGAGGGCCGCGCGCTTGTGCCAGGGCAGCTCCCGTGTGGGGGCGGAGAGAAAGGCAAAGTCGCTCACAGCACGCGGTGCGCCAGGGCGGGCAGGCTGGCGCGGCAGGCCGCCGTGTGGGCGGCGTCCAGCTCGGCCAGCGCCACGCCCGCGCCTTCGGCCTGCATGGCCAGCACCTGCCCCCAGGCGTTGATCAGCATGCTGTGCCCCCAGGTGCGGCGGCCGTTTTCATGCGTGCCGCCCTGGCCGGGCGCGATGACGCAGGCCAGGTTTTCGATGGCGCGCGCACGCAGCAGCGTTTGCCAGTGCGCCTGCCCCGTCACCCAGGTGAAGGCACTGGGCGCCAGCAGCAGATCGGCGCCCTGCGCCGCGTAGTGGCGGTACAGCTCGGCAAAACGCAGGTCGTAGCAGACGGACAGGCCCACGCGCCAGGTGTGCCCGTCGCGCGAGGGCAGATCGAACAGCGCCGGCTTGAGGCCCGCTTTCAGCGTTTGCGATTCGTCGTAGGCGCGCTGGCCGTCGTTGAAGCGGAAAAGGTGCATCTTGTCGTAGCGCGCGGCGCAGCGACCTTCGGGCGAGAAAACCAGCAGGGCGTTGAACGCGCGCGCATCCGCGCCTGCTTCTGTGTCTTCGCCGCGCGCGCGCAGCGGAATGGTGCCGCCGGCCAGCCACAGCCCCAGCCGCCGCGCCTGGCCGGCCAGCCACTCTTGCAGCGGCCCCTGGCCAAACGGCTCGGCGATGAGCAGCTTGTCGGCGTCGCTTTGGCCAAACAGGCAGAAATACTCCGGCAGCACGGCCAGCTCCGCCCCGGCGCGGGCGGCCTGCTCCAGCAAGGCGGCGGCAGTGGCGAGGTTTTCTTCCACGCGCGGCGTGGAGACGGTCTGGATGGCGGCAGCTTTCATGGCAGCGTTTTCAAGGCGAAGGTTTGCGAGAGGGTTGCAGGTTCTGGGACTGTTGACGCCGGAAGGCGGGCATAGCGGCGATTCTGGCGAAAAAACAGGCTATGAAACGGGCCAAATAAGCCGCAAGCCCTGATGGAATCAGCGCGGGCAGCTATTGTTTTTGCAACACCCAGGCCGTCCGGGGCCGCGCTTTTGGCCCTCACGTTTTAGCCCTCACGTTTTGCCCCCCGCGTTTTGCCCCCGCGTTTTGGCCCTCACGCTTTGGCGCCTGCGGGCCATACGCGGGTTACACGATAACGGCGCGGGTATCATCCGCGCCTCTTTTCCGCTGGCAGCGGCCTGCCTGCGCCGCTGGCGCGGCGGCCCGAAGCGCCCACGATTCATGCCCGCTCCTGTTCCCGCCCAGGCCGCGTCTTCGGCCCCGCCCCCGCCGGATTCATTGCCTCATCCATTGCCTGCCACGCCTGCCGCCAGCTTGCTGCTGGCTTCTGCCGCGCGGCGGCTGCTGTGGGCGCTGCTGGCGTGCGCGGGGCTTTTGGGGCTGCTGGCCTGGGCCGTCTCGCCCGTTCAGTGACCCGGCCATGACGGCAACAGGCATGACGCCGCGCATCACCCTGCATGAGCTGACGCTGGGCTATGAAGGCCGCGTGGCGCTGCAAGATGTGTCGCTGACCATCGAGCCAGGGGCGCTGCTGGCGGTGGTGGGGCCGAACGGCGCGGGCAAGTCCACGCTGATCAAGGCGCTGGCGGGGCTGCTTGCGCCCTTACGCGGGCGCATGGAAGGGCTGGCTGGCGCGCGCGTGGCCTACATGCCGCAGCAAGGCACGCTCGATCGCAGCTTTCCGGCCACGGTGCTGGAGCTGGCGGCGCTGGGGCTGTGGCACGAAACGGGCGCGCTGGGGCAGCTGACGGCGGCGCAGCGCGCGCGCTGCCAGGCGGCGCTGGTGCAAGTGGGGCTGGGCGATTTAGCGCAGCGCCGCCTGCACGAGCTTTCAGGCGGGCAAATGCAGCGGGCGCTGTTTGCGCGGCTGCTGCTGCAAGACGCGCCGGTGCTGCTGCTCGATGAGCCTTTCGCCGCGATGGACGAGCGCACGTGCCGGGATTTGCTGGCCCTGCTGCGCGGCTGGCAGGCGCAGGGCAAAACGGTGCTGGCCGTGCTGCATGACCTGGCGCAGGTGCGCCAGGCTTTCACGCAAACCTTGCTGCTGGCCGGGCGCGTGCTGGCCTATGGCCCCACGCAGTCGGTGCTCACGCCGCAAAACCTGCTGCGGCTGCGCATGCCCGATGGGTCTGGCGAGCCAGCCGGCATGGCCTGCCAAGGGGCCGCGCCATGACGCCAGCCGCTGCGGATGCCAGCCTGTGGGCGCTGCTGGCGGGGCCGTTTCTGGAATTCGGCTTCATGCGCCGGGCGCTGGCCGGGTGCGTGGCGCTGTCGCTGGGCTGCGCGCCGGTGGGCGTGTTCCTGCTTTTGCGCCGCATGAGCCTGACGGGCGACGCCATGGCGCACGCCATCCTGCCCGGCGCAGCGGTGGGCTACCTGCTGGCGGGCCTGTCGCTGCCGGCCATGACGGCGGGCGGCGCGCTGGCCGGGCTGCTGGTGGCCGTGGCCTCGGGCGTGGTGGCGCGCTCCACGGTGCTGCGCGAAGACGCGAGCATGGCCGCCTTCTACCTGCTCTCGCTGGCGCTGGGCGTGCTCATCGTCTCCACGCGCGGCAGCCATGTGGATTTGCTGCACGTGCTCTTTGGCACCGTGCTGGCGCTCGATGACGCGGCGCTGTGGCTCATTGGCGGCATCACCGGCTTCACCCTGGCGGCGCTGGCGCTGCTGCTGCGCCCGCTGGCCGCCGAGTGCATGGACCCCGGCTTTTTGCGCAGCGTGTCGCCGCGCTGGAGCGCCGCCGCGCATTACGGCTTTCTGGCGCTGCTGGTGCTCAACCTGGTGGCGGGCTTTCACGCGCTGGGCACGCTCATGGCCGTGGGCATCATGGTGCTGCCGGCCGCCAGCGCCCGCCTGTGGGCGCGCAGCCTGGGCGGCCTGCTGGCGCTGGCGGCCGGCATGGCGCTGGCCGCCAGCGTGGCGGGGCTGCTGCTGTCGTATCACCTGGATTGGCCCGCCAGCCCCGTCATCGTGCTGTGCCTGGGGGCGCTGTATGCCGCCAGCCTTGCGCTGGGGCGGCATGGCCTGTGGCGCGGACGGGGGGAGCGGTTCTGAAAGCCTTCAATTCGCTCTTTAATCAATAGCATGAAGTCCCCGTATCCATTGCGACAACTGCGTTTTATACCCCTCTGAATTTGCTCCTCTTTCTGATGATTTCTGGCTTCTTTTCACGCTTCAAAGGAATTCCTCTCATGAAACCCCTTGCGCCTTCCGCCCTGATCGCCGCCGTGCTGCTGGCCGCCGCGCCCGCCCATGCCGGGCAGGAAGAGCCGCCGCTGCGCGTGGTTGCCAGCTTCAGCATCCTGGCCGACTTGGTGCGGCAGGTGGGCGGCCCGCAGGTGAGCGTGCAGCCGCTCGTGCCCGCTGGCGGCGACGCGCACGTTTACCAGCCCACGCCCGCCGACGCGCGCGCGCTGGGGCGCGCCGATCTGGTGTTCGTCAATGGCCTGGGCTTTGAAGGCTGGATCGACCGGCTGGTGCAGGCCGCCGGCTACAAGGGCGCGCTCGTGGTGGCCACGCAGGGCATCGAACCCATTGCCAGCGAAGAAGGCGGCGAGGGCGGCGGCCACGAGCATGAGCATGAGCACGGCCACGGTCATCACGATCACGCCCACGGCGGCCAGGACCCCCACGCCTGGCAGAGCGTGCCCAACGCCATGCGCTACGTGCGCAACATTGCCGATGGCCTGTGCGCCGCCCGCCCCGCCAACTGCCCCGTCTGGCGCGACAACGCCGCGAAATACCTGGACGAACTCACGCGGCTGGACGCCGGCATCCGTGCCGCCTGGCAGGGCGTGCCGCCCGCGCGGCGCAAGGTCATCACCTCGCACGACGCCTTTGGCTACTACGCGCGCGCCTACGGCGTGCAGTTTCTCGCGCCGCAGGGCGTCAGCACCGACAGCGAGCCTTCCGCGCAGGACGTGGCCCGCCTCATCCGCCAGATCAGGGCCGAAAAAATCCGCGCCTTGTTCGTCGAGCAGTTGGCCAGCCCGCGCCTGCTGGAGCAGATTGCGCGCGAAACCGGCATCCGCCCCGCTGGCGCGCTGTATTCGGACGCCCTCTCGCCCGCAGATGGCCCCGCCGCCACTTACGTGGACATGATGCGTCACAACACCGCCGCGCTGACGCAGGCCGCCAAGGGCGAATGAAGGACGAATGAGGGCCGCGCTCCGTTTTTCAGCCGCTTTTTTGCCGTCTTTCCCACGGGCCGCCGCGCAGGGGGCGCGTGATATAACCCGCCGCATTTTTTTCCCACGCAAACAGGCGGTTCCCTTGACACAACGACAGGCGCGCCCCGCGCACGCAGCTTCATGAAGCGGGGCTTTTACACCATCATGGCGGCGCAGTTTTGCAGCTCGCTGGCCGATAACGCGCTGTTTGTCGCGGCGGTGGAGCTGCTCAAGGCCGATGGCGCGCCCGAATGGCAGGGCGCGGCGCTGGTGCCGATGTTTGCGCTGTTTTACGTGGCGCTGGCGCCGTGGGTGGGCGCGTTCGCCGATTCGCAGCCCAAGGGGCGCGTCATGTTCATCAGCAACGCCATCAAGATTGCGGGCTGCCTGATGATGCTGTTTGGCAGCCACCCGCTGCTGTCTTACGCCGTGGTGGGGCTGGGCGCGGCGGCCTACTCGCCCGCCAAGTACGGCATCCTGACCGAGCTGCTGCCGCCTTCGCAGCTGGTGCGGGCCAACGGCTGGATTGAGGGGCTGACGATCTGCTCCATCATCCTGGGCGTGCTGCTGGGCGGGCAGCTGGTGGGGCCGGCGGTTTCGCAGTGGCTGCTGCAAATGCCCACCGCGCAAACGCTGGGCCTGGGCAGCGCGCCGCACGCCGCCATTGCCGCGCTGACGCTGGTGTACGTGCTGGCGGCCTGGTTCAACCTGCACATTCCGAAAACAGGCGTGGAGATGCACCCCATGCCGCGCAACGCGCTGGCGCTGCTGCCCGATTTCTGGCGCTGCAACGCGCTGCTGTGGCGCGACAGGCTGGGACAGGTGTCGCTGGCGTCCACCACGCTGTTTTGGGGCGTGTCGGGCAACATGCGCTACATCGTGCTGGCCTGGGCGGGCGCGGCGCTGGCCTACGGCACCACGCAGGCGGCTAGCCTGGTGGGCGTGGTGGCGCTGGGCACGGCAGCCGGAGCGGTTCTTGCTTCCGTGCGCGTGCGGCTGGACAAGGCGCCGGGCGTGATTCCCCTGGGCATCGTCATGGGGCTGCTGGTGGGGGCGATGGTGTTCGTGCGCCACCTGTGGGTGGCCGTGCCGTTTCTGATCGCGCTGGGCGCGCTGGGCGGCTACATCGTGGTGCCCATGAATGCGCTGCTCCAGCATCGCGGCCACAACCTGATGGGCGCGGGCCGCTCCATCGCCGTGCAGAACTTCAACGAGCAGGCGTGCATCCTCGGCCTGGGCGGGCTGTACAGCCTGGCAATGGGGGCGGGCATGTCCGTCTTTTTGGCGCTGGGGCTGTTTGGCGGCCTGGTGGCGGCGGTCATGCTGGGCATCTGGCTCTGGCATGCGCGCAACCTGCGCTGCCACGGCAGCGAAGTGCAGCGCCTGCTGCAAGCGGCCCGCAGCGACCGCCACAGCAGCCACGGGGGACAGGGGCAATGAAGTCCGCCCCGGCGCCAGTGGCGCGGCCCGCCAATGCCGCGCTGCCCGCGCTGGTGCTGCTGTTCAACGCCTTCATCTGGGGCACTTCCTGGCTGCCCTTTCGCGCCTTGCGCGAGCACGGCTCGCATCCCTTGTGGAGCACCGTGTTCGTGTATGTGTGCGGCGTGGCGCTGTTTCTGGCGTGGCGGCCGCGCGTGCTGGGCGAGCTGGCGCGCCATCCCAAGCTGGCCGCGCTGGCCCTTGCGGCGGGGCTGACCAACATTTGCTTCAACTGGGCCGTCACCGTGGGCGACGTGATGCGCGTGGTGCTGCTTTTTTATCTGATGCCCGCCTGGTCCATCCTGCTGGCCTGGGCGCTGCTGGGCGAGCGCCCCACGGCGGGCGCGCTGCTGCGCCTGGCGCTGGCGCTGGCGGGCGTGACGCTGGTGCTCAAAAAACCCGGCATGGCCTGGCCCTGGCCCGAAAGCCAGGCGGACTGGCTGGCCATCGCCGGGGGCTTTTCCTTTGCCTTGACAGGCGTGCTGCTGCGCCGCTGGCGCGGCACGCCCGCCACGGCGCGCACCTTCGCCATGTTTCTGGGCAGCGCCATCGTCTCCACTGGCGTGGCGCTGGCCGCGCAAGCCGCCCATCTGGCCGCGCCGCCTGCCCTGGCCAACTGGGCCGGCTGGCTGCCCTGGGCGCTGGGCCTGGCGGCGGCGCTGCTCACGGGCAACATGGCCCTGCAATACGGCACGGCGCACCTGCCCGCGCAAACGGCCTCGCTCATCATGCTGGCCGAAGTGGTGTTCGCCAGCGTCTCGTCCGTGGCGCTGGGCGCCGCTGCCCTTGCCACGGGCACGCTGGCAGGCGGCGCCATGATTCTTTCCGCCGCCTTGCTGGCCGTGCCGATGCGGCGCTGAAGCGCCTTCCGCCTACTATTGAAACCATAGCTGCAAGCCCAGTCTGCACGGGCGCAAACGGCCCATTTGATGCTGAATCCAGGCGCGAGTCTCACAGGCAGGCGGGGCTTGCCGCGCACACGACAATCAGGCCCGTTTTCCCGCAGGGCCTTCCGCGTTGAAACCCCTTTTCCCAACTCCATGTAGAAAGCCATGCAATTCAAGGACTACTACCAGATCCTGGGCGTGGACAAAAGCGCCAGCCAGGACGACATCAAAAAAGCCTACCGCCGCCTGGCCCGCAAATACCACCCCGACGTGAGCAAAGAGCCAGACGCCGCTGCCCGCATGGCCGAGGTGAACGAGGCCAACACCGTGCTGGGCGATGCCGAAAAACGCAAGATTTATGACAGCGTGGGCGCACAAGCCTGGGCCGCAGGCGCGCGCTCCGGCGACGACGTGCGCCCGCCGCCCGACTGGAACGCGGGCTTTGGCTCAGGTTTTGGCGCGGAAGGCGGCGCGGGCGGCTTTCACCACTTCACAGGCGATTTTTCAGGCTACACCGGTGAAGACGCAGGCCAGTTCAGCGACTTTTTCGAGCAGATGTTCGGCCAGGCGCGCCAGGCGCGGGCCGCCCGTGCATCCGGCCCGCAAAAAGGGCGCGACGAACACGCCCGCATCGAGCTGGACCTGGCCGACGCCTACCACGGCGCCGAACGCCACATCACCCTGCGCGGCAGCCGCGTGAACGAAAAAGGCGAGCTTCAGTCCGCTGACCGCACGCTGCGCGTGAAAATTCCGCAAGGCGTGAAAGAAGGCCAGCTCATCCGCCTGGCCGGGCAAGGCCATCCGGGCCTGGGCGGCGGCGAAGCGGGCGACCTGTTTCTGGAAGTGCGCCTGCGCCCCGATGAGCGCTGGCAAGTGCAAGGCCGCGACGTCACGCTGAAAGTGCGCGTGGCCCCGTGGGAAGCGGCGCTGGGCGGCAGCATCGAAATCACCACGCCCGACGGCAAGGCCATCGCCGTCACCGTGCCCGAAGGCAGCGGCCACGGGCGCAAACTGCGCCTCAAAGGCCGGGGCATCCCGTCAGCCACTGCGCCGGGCGATCTGTATCTGGAGCTGCAAGTGGCGGTGCCCAGCGCCGTGACCGAGCCGCAAAAAGCCGCCTGGGCCGCCTTGCGCGACGCCTACCCCGACTTCAATCCGCGCCGAGCCTGAAGGAGAGAACACGCATGCAAACCCTTTTTGACGACACCCTTGCCAGCGCCGCCCAGTTGATGGCCGATGACGCGCTCGACCCGCAAACCCTGGCCGGCGGCTGCCACATGACGCTCGAATGGGTCAGCGCCCGCGTGCAGGCTGGCGTGCTGGAGCCGGTGAGCGGTGACAGCGCCGCCACCTGGCGCTTTGCCAGCGCCGCCCTCACCCGCGCGCGCCGCATCGCCCACCTGGAGCGCGCCTTTGACGCCGACCCCCAGCTGGCCGCCCTCACCGCCGACCTGATGGAAGAAGTGGCCCGCCTGCGCCGCCTGCTGCCGCAGGCCGGATAAAGCGGCCGCCCCGCCTTGGGCCTCAACCCTTTTCCCAAGCCGCAGCCAGCGTGGGCGGCTGAAAGGTGGAGCGGGGCCTTTAGCGCAAAAACAGGAGCAAATGCAGAGAGGCAAAAAATACCGCATGGCGCAGTCTCCATCGCGACCTAACGCTATGGATTCGGGAGCAAATACGGTGCTGGCCTTCCGGCCATTTCCGTGCCCCCTTTTTCACTGCCGCCTGCTGCTCTTCTTCACCCGCGCGCGGCTCACTCGCCAGCCTGCTGGGCGCGGGCGGCAATTTCGTGAAAGCGCTTTTGCGCGGCGGCGGGCACTTCGGGCGGAATCTGCATCTGCTGCGGGCCGGGGCCGTCGCCCACGCGGATGAGCATGACCATGCCCATGGTGTAGTGCGGCATGCAGCGCACGCCGTAGAGGCCCGGCTGCTCGAAGGCCACCTCGATTTCCTCGTTGATCTTGCCCGTGAAGGACGGCGCGCCCTCGGGGGCCATGCCGGGAATGGAGGCAGCGTTGTGACCGTTGTGAACGGCGAGAAATTTCACCTTGTCGCCAGGGGCGATGTGCAGATAGTCCGGCTCGAAGGGCATGGGGCCGGTGGCGTTGCGGTTGAGCATCTTCACCTCCCATGTTTTGGCCCAGGCGGGCGCGGGCGCATGCGCGGCGCAGGCCAGCGCGAGGGCCGCGAAAGCGTTGAAAAGCCAGCGCGAACGGCGATGGAAATGGCGGCGGGAATGACTGTGGATGAGGCCACGGGCGGACTGCGCCGCAGAGGCCGGGGGTAGAGCGTGGAACATGCGCTGATCTCCTGGCCGCCCGCTTCTCCCGCGAGCGGCGTGGGTTGCCAAAAGGCAGCGCAGGCGGGAGCAAAAGCGCGGTCAGGGCCGGGCAGCGCGAAAGTCATGCGAGACGGCGGCGCGGCAAACGGCGCGCGCCTTGCGGCATGGCAGGTGCATGGGCCTTGGCCGGCCAGCCGCACGCCCGCAGCCGCCGACGGAAAGGCTTGAGGGCAGGCCGGTATCCGGGCTTGCGGACCGCCGCAGGCGGCGCGCGGCTTCTGGCGAAGGCGCGCCTGGCTTGCTGCGAGGCCCCGGCCTTCCCGCGCCAGCCCTGAATGGCTCAGGGCAAGAAGCGCAGTGGCTGCCGCGCGCGAGGGGCGCGCTGGCTGTCGGGGTTTGGTTTCCGCTGACCGTTGCGGGGGCAGCGCAGGCTTTGCGGCCCGGGCGCATGCCGTTGCGGCATGGCCTGGAAGACGCGCACCTGCTTCCCGTTTAACCCTTTGACCGCAAGAAAGCAGCCTTGGGGCACCTGTCAAGCTGGCCGCCGCCCTTTTCGCATGCGATGGCGCATGGGAGCGGGGCGGAAGCCGGGGGCGATTGTGGTGCAGCGCGGCCCGCCGCCAGGCGGCGCCAGCGCCTGCGCGGCGGCATTCACATCAAAAGGAGGAGCAAATTAAAGGGACGAAAAAACAGCGTCTGCGCTCTTTCTACTAGGACATCATGCTATGGATTCAGAAGCGAATTGGCGCCTCTCTTTTCGCTGCCTGTTGCGCTGGCTGCTGTGGCGGGTGGCGCGGCAGGCGTAAAAAAGCCTGCCGGGGGAGGGCAGGCTTTGGTGGCGGGGGCGGCTCAGCGGTTGGGCCGGTCGGCCGGGGTGGCGGGGCGGGGCACTTGTTCGATGAATTTGCGGGCGATGGCGTCGCGGCGCATGAAGACAGCGTCTTTCTTGGACTGCGCGTAGCGGATGAATTCGGCCAGGCCGTTGGCGCGGGCGGGGTTGCCGGTGATGCGCGGGTGCAGGCCGATGGACATCATGCGGCCGCAGTCGTCGCCGTCGTCGAGCAGCTGGTCAAGCGTGCGCGAGGCCATTTCCACGAAGTCGGAGGCGGCGGCAAAGCCGGTGCCCATGATGTAGCGGCAGTCGTTGGTGACCAGCGAGTAGGGCACGATGAGGTGGGATTTGCCGTTGATGAAGGTCCAGTGCGGCAGGTCGTCGCCGTAGTAGTCGGAGTCGTAGAGAAAGCGCCCGTCTTCCACGAGCAGCTCGCGGGTGTTGACGGACATTTCCCGGCAGTACCAGCCGCTGGGCTGGCGGCCCAGGGTTTTCTGGAACGAGTCCATCGCCAGGTTGATGAGGGCTTTTTCTTCTTCGCGCGAGTATTCGTAGTGGTCAATCCAGCGGTAGCCGTGACCGACGACTTCGTCGCCGCGTTCGTTGAGCTTGCGGGCGACTTCGGGGTTGCGCTCCAGCGCCACGGCGGCGGCAAAGAAGGTGGCGGGCACCTGGCAGCGGTCAAAGATGCGCAGCAGCCGCCACACGCCGGCGCGCGAGCCGTATTCGTACATGGATTCCTTGGCGAGATCGCGCTGGTCGTCCACGTTGAAGGGCAGCTCGTACATGCCGTCATTCATGTGGTCGCCCATGGCGAAGGTTTTTTCGGAACCTTCTTCGTAATTGACGACGATGTTGATGGCGACTTTGGCGCCCCCGTCCCAGCGGATGCGGGGCGGGCGCTCGCCGTAGCCAATGATTTCACGCTCGGGGCCGCTGACGCCGGGCAGGTCGTCGTTGCGGTACCAGTGGTTTTTGGCGATTTGTTCCGGGCTGGGCATGGCATGGGCCTTTCTCTGTGGGTGGAAACAGCCGGATTCTAGGAAGCGGAAAAACGCCAATCACATTGTGAATACCCACAAGTTACAAGAGGCCATTTCGAGCGCAAGATGCCGTGCTTTGCAACGCCATTTCGCAAGGAGTGAAAAAGTGTCTGATCTGCCCGCAGCCAGCGGCCGCCAGGAGCCGCAAGGCAATGAGGAGTTCATGCTGGAGCCGGTGCCGCGCGGCGCGCGCCGCTCTTGGTGGGCCATGTTCGCCATCTGGGTGGGCTTTGGCTATGTGCCCACGGGGCTGATCGTGGGCGGGCAGCTGGCGGGCCAGGGCGGCCAGCCGGGCATGCCGTTTGGCCAGGCGCTGCTGGCCATTGCCACGGGCGAGGGGCTGCTGCTGGCGCTGACTTTTCTGCTGGGTTACGCGGCCATGCGCACGGGGCTGAATCTTTCGCTGATTTCGCGCATTTCCTACGGGCGCAAGGGCATGGTGCTGCCCATGCTCATCATGGCCTGCCTGACGCTGGGCTGGTTCGCTTCCATCACCGGCATGGTGGGCGACATTTTCAAGGCGGCGCTGGGCGATGTGACGGGCGTGACGGTGGTCAATGGCCTGTCGCTTGAATACGTGCTGCTGTGCCTGCTGTGGGGCGCGGTGTTCACCTACTCGGCCTGGCGGGGCATTGCCGCGATCGAGAAGATTTCGTCGGCGGCCACGCCCTTCGTGCTGGTGGTGGCCGTGGTGGTGGCCGTGATGATGGTGGGCGAGGCCGGCGGCATGGGCGCGGTGCTGCGGCAGGCGGCCACACGCTCGGGCATGACGCCCGGCACGGCCGTCACAGTGCTGATTGGCGCGTGGATTGCGGGCGTGATCATGGGCGTGGACATCTTCCGCTACGCGAAAAACGCCGCGCACGTGCTGGTGGGCGCGGCGGCCTGCTTCGTGCTCACCAATCCGCTGCTCAATGTGGTGGGCTACCTGGGGGCGGTGGCCACGGGCAATTCGGACTTCATCGCCTGGATGGTGCAAAAGGGCGTCATCCTCACCGTGCTGGGCGTGGCGCTGTGGGTGCTGGCGCTGTGGACGACCAATATGTCCGAGCTGTACTGCAACGCGCTGTATGTGGGGCCTAGCGCCGAATCGCTGGGCGCGCGCTGGCCGCGCGGGCGCATTGTCATCATCGTGGGCGCTCTTGGCTCCGTGCTGGGGGCGCTGGGCTTTTACAGCCATCTTTTCGGGCACTTCATCACCATTTTGGGCGCGGCCTTCGTGCCGCTGGCCGGCCCCATCCTGGCGGACTTTTACTTCGTGCGCCGCGCCGAATACGCCACGGCCAACCCCAACGACATGCCGCCCGTGCGCTGGCCCGCCATCCTCTCATTCAGCGCCGGAGCCGTGGCGGGCGTGGCGTTCCAGTACAAGCTGCCGCTGCCGTTTGACTTTCCGTCAGGGCTGGCGGCGCTCATCATCACGTTCGCGCTGCATCTGTCGCTTTCCAAAGCCATGGCCAGGCGGCCCGAACAGCGCCAGGTGGTTTCACCAGGCTTTGCCAGCCCGATGGCCGAGCGAAGCTGATGCCCAAAAAAAGGAGCAAATTCAGGAGCCTGAAAACTGGAGTTGCGCACATTCCACTAGGACATCATGCTATGAATCAAGGAGCGGAATCTTCCTTTCTACTCCGCTTTCCCTCCCGGTTCGGCATGGCGCCAGCGGGCAGGTTGCGGCTTGCCGCTCATGCATGAAAAAACCGGCATCGGCCTTGCCCCGCTGGCGGCGCAACGGAAGATGGCCCATCCGCCATTTTCATTTGCGGATAACGCCTGCCAGCGGCATGGCAGAAGGCGAGTGGCATGCCGTTGAAACGGATTTTCAGGCTGCGCGGCGGCCCATGATTCGCAAGCGAGCAGGCATTGCGCCTGGCGCGGCTGGGAATGGGTTTTCACTCATACGGTCCAGACGATGCGCGCCGTGAAAAGAAAGGAAAAATACGGCGCGGCGAATTCAAGCTTGCGCCGTCATTTTTGCCCCTGCTTTGGCAGCTTCCAGCGCAGGAAGGTTGCGCGCCAAGGCTGTTTATGGAATGGAAGGTCTGCTCTTCTTTTTGATGCCCTGCGCCTTGCCCAATGGCGTGCGGTCTGGCGATTGAGCGCCATTTGAAAACCAGATAATCAAAATAAGATGCAACGCAATGATGGCCCGCCGGTTTCACACATCGATTTTCGGCAGGCAAATCATGCCGAAAATCGCCTTATCCATTGTGCAGACATGAAATCCGCCGAATGCAAAACGCATTATTCTTCCGGCCTGCAATCGCCCGCTTCATTTGCCTGCCGGAACCGGAAAATGCTGAAATTCTTGCCCGCTCTTTTTCTGCTGGCGGCCACGGCCGTTTTTGCCGCGCCGCCCGAGCCGCCGGTCAATAACGAAATCAGCCGCCTGGCCGACACCAGCGTGCTCACCAGCGAGCATGAGGGCTACGCTTTTCACCGTTTTGATTTGAATGACGAAGACGGCCGCCCACACCGCGTGTTTGTGGCCGTTCCGAAGGCCGCGCCGCCTGAAGGCGGCTTTGCCGCGCTTTATGCGCTGGATGGCAATGCGCTGCTTGAATTTCTGCCCGCCGCCCGCCTGCGGCCGCCGCTGGAGCAGCTGCCGCTGCTGGTGCTGATCGGCTATCCGACCGAGCGGCGTTTTGACACCGCCGCCCGCGCCTGGGACTACACCCCGCCTGGTCCGCAAGGCCAGCCCCTGCCCGATCCGGTGGCAAAGGAGCGCGTCAATGGCGGCGCGGCGGCGTTTTTGCGCTTCATCGAGCGCCAAGTCAGGCCGCGCGTGGAGCAGCTGGCGCGCACCGATGCGCAGCGGCAGACGCTGTGGGGGCATTCGTATGGCGGGCTGTTCGTGCTTTACACCCTGCTGAATCAGCCGCAGGCGTTCACGCGCTATATCGCCGCCGATCCTTCGCTGTGGTGGCAAAAGGGCCTGATGCTGCAATACGCGCAGCAGGCGCTGGAGCGGCTTGAGCGCTCCGCCTTCAGCGGCCGGTGGATGCTGATTCAGAAAAGCGGGCGCGCCGATGACAAGCGGCCCGCCAACGCGCAGCAGGCCGCCATGCTGGCGCGCCGCGAGGAAATGACCCGCGCCGTGCCGCCTGAAGCGGCGGCGCAGCTGGCCCAGCGCCTGGCCGGGCATGGCTTGAGCGTCGGCTACGTCGTCTTTACCGGTTTGACGCATGGCGGCTTGCTGACCAAGTCGTTCATGCAGGCGCTGGGGCAGGCGGCGCAGCCGGCGCAGCCGGCGCTGCCGCTGGAGAAATAGGCGGGAAAGAGGCGGGGGCGGCCAGAGTCAGCCTTCGGGCGGGGCCGCGTCCTGGGCGTCTTGTTCTTCGCTTTCGCCCCAGCGGTCCAGGTCTTTCATGGCCAGCCGCATCCAGGCCCAGGCCAGGTTCTGGCGCTCGCCGAAGGCGTCGTAGAGCGCGTCTTCGCTCATCACGCTGTATTCGCCTTCGGTGCGCAAATCAACGGGCAGGCCCGCCGAAATGGCCTGGTTCAGGGGGCCGTATTCCTGCTCGTAAAAGTCTTCCAGCTGGCGCATGAGGCCGCTGGCCTGCCGCCACTGCCGCTGGGCGGCTTGCAGCGCGGGCAGCAGGCGCAGCCACTGGCGGTAGAGGGACTGGATTTCGTCGATGCGCCGCTGGGCTTGTTGAAGGTCAGGGGAGGGCATGTTTTCTTCCGGTTCTCAGGATGCCAGTCTGCTTGCCAGCGCGGCGGCCAGCTCGCGCGCGAAGGCGGGGCGCAGCTGGGGGTAGAGCGCGGGTTCGATGAGTTCGACTTCGTTGATGGAAAAGCCGCTTTCGCCGCTGCCGCCTTCGCTGATGAGGCCGTCCACGCGGGCGTAAAGCGGCGGCTCGGGCAGGCAGCGCAAGGCGGCTTCGGCGCAGGCCAGCCATTCCGGGCGGGGGGTGACAGACTCGATTTGCGCCCCATAGGCGGAGTTGGCGCGCCACTCGCCGGGCGCGAGGCGGCGGCGCGCGGCGTGCGAGTAGCGCCCGGCCAGGTAAATGAGGCAGACCTCGCCGAAGCTGGCCTGCACGAAAGGTTGCAGCAGCGCGCCTTGCGGGTAGCTGGCCAGCGCAGGCGCTTCGCCTTCAGTCAGGCGGCGCACGCCGCGCCCGCTTTGGCCAATGAGCGGCTTGACGACCGGGCGCGGCCAGCCGCATTCGGCCACGCGCCGCGCCCAATCGGGCGCGTGCTGCGGCAGCAGCGCCAGGCTGGGGGTGACGGGCAGGCCGCGCGCGGCCAGCTCGCACAGGTAGCGCTTGTCCATGTTCCACAGTTGCAGCGCGGGCGGGTTGAACACGCGCGCGCCTGCGGCTTGCAAGGCGCGCAGCCAGTCGCGAAAAGCGTCCGGGGTTTCGCTGTAGTCCCATGCGGCCAGAGGCAGCACGGCGGCAGGAGAAGGCTGGGCGGCCAGGGCGGCGGGGCGGATGTCCTGCCAGGGCGCGAGCGTGGCGCGCAAGGCGGCGGCCAGCGCTTGCAGCCCGGCGTTGCCCTGCGGCCAGTCGCGGCAGGTGGCGATGTAGGTGTTCATGCGAAAACAGTGTGAAGACGAGGGGCCAGGGAGCGGCGGCGCGCATTGTCTCCGCCGCCGGGGCCGGCGGCAGATGAAAGTCATTCCTGATGTCTGCCTACAATCGCGCCCGCTCTGGCGCTTGCCGGGGCTTTTTTTGTGTTTGCTGCCAGCGGATGCGCAGCCTGCTGTACGGCGGGCGTTCACTAGCGGCTTTTTGGAAGGAACCCCCCATGAAAACCTCTCGCTTCGTTGCCGCTGCCGCCTTGCTGGCCGCAGGTCTGGCCGCCAGCCAGGCCGCGCAGGCGGCCAGCCATCCCGTGAAGATTGACAACTGCGGCGTGACGCTGCAATTCGAGCAGGCGCCCAAGTCTGCCGTCACCATTGGCCAGGCGGGCACTGAAATGCTCTACGCGCTGGGCGTGGGCGACAAGGTCGTGGGCACGGCGCTGTGGTTCAACCCGGTGCAGCCGCAGTTCGAAAGCATCAACGCCAAGGTGCCGCGCCTGGCCGATGACATTCCGAGTTTTGAATCAGTCATCAACAAGCGCCCCGGCCTGGTGGTTTCGCAGTTCGAGTGGATGGTGGGCAAAAACGGCGTGGTCGGCACGCGCGAGCAGTTCAAGGAAATCAATATCCCCGTCTATGCCATGCCCACCGACTGCGAGGGCAAGGACAACGAAACCGGCGCCGACGGCACACGCAAGACGGCTTTCCATGTGGACACGCTCTACAAGAGCATCACGCAGCTGGCCGCCATTTTTGGCGTGCAGCCCAAGGGCGAGGCGCTGGTCAAGGAACTCAAGGAGCGTGAGGCCAAGGCCATCGCCAAGGTGAAAAACGCGCACCTGAAAGACCTCTCGGCCGTGCTGTGGTTTTCCAGCGCCGATCTGGCGGTGGACCCCTACGTGGCGGGCCGCAAGGGCGTGGCCGGCTACATGCTGAACACGCTGGGGCTGCGCAACATCGTGCAGTCGGATGAAGAGTGGCCCACCGTGGGCTGGGAAACCATTGCCAAGGCCAATCCTTCGGTCATCGTCATCGCCCGCATGAACCGCCGCCGCTTTCCGGCTGACGACTACGAGAAAAAGCTCGAATTTCTTAAAACCGATCCGGTCGCCAAGGAAATGGACGCCGTCAAGAACGATCGCATCGTGATCGTGGACGCCGACGCGCTGCAAGGCTCCATCCGCATGGCCAGCGGCATGGACCAGATTGCCGACGCGGTGCTCAAGCTCAAGAAGTAACGCGCCGCATGAAAGCCCCGCCTGGCGGGGCTTTTTTCCGGTTTCCCGCGCTTGCCTGGCGCGGGGCCTGCGCGGCCGTTTTCCTGCGACCCTCTCCGTCTTTTCCTCTCATGACAACTCATTCAACCGCCCGGACGTGGCTGCGCATCGCCTTGCTGACGCTGGGTGCGGCGGCCGTGCTGGCCGTCACGCTGCTGCTGGGCACGGCCATTGGCGAAACGCGCATTCCGCTGGAGATGGTGCGGCAGGTGCTGGCCAACCAGCTTTTCGGCGCTGGCTACGCGGTCGATCCGATCGACCAGGGCATCGTGTGGAACTACCGCCTCACGCGCGCCATCGTCGCCATGTGCTGCGGCACGGGGCTGGCGCTGTCGGGCGTCATCCTGCAATCGCTGCTGCGCAACGCGCTGGCCGATCCGTATTTGCTGGGCATTTCGGCGGGCGCTTCCACCGGCGCGGTGCTGGTGACCGTGGCGGGGCTGGGCGCGGGCGCCATTTCCATGACGGCAGGCGCCTTTGGCGGCGCAGTGCTGGCCTTCACGCTGGTGGCGCTGCTGGCGCACGCCGCCGGCGGCGGCGGGCTGCACAACAGCGGGCAAATCGTGCTGGCGGGCATTGCCGGCTCGCAGCTTTTCAACGCGCTCACCTCGCTCATCATCACCAAATCGGGCAGCGCCGAGCAGGCGCGCGGCATCATGTTCTGGCTGCTGGGCAGCCTCTCGGGCGCGCGCTGGCCCAGCGTGTGGCTCACGCTCACGGTGGCCGTGGCAGGCGTGCTGGCGTGCCTGTGGTTTGCGCGCGCACTGGACGCCTTCATCTTCGGCACCGAATCGGCCGCCGCGCTGGGCGTGCCCGTGCGGCGCGTGCAAATCGTGCTGCTGCTCACGGCGGCGCTGGTCACGGCCGTCATGGTGTCGGTGGCCGGAGCCATCGGCTTTGTGGGGCTAGTCATACCGCACGTGGCGCGGCTGCTGGTGGGCGTGCGCCACAGCCGCCTGCTGCCAGCCAGCGCGCTGCTGGGCGCGGTGTTTCTGGTGGCGGCAGACGTGGTCTCGCGCATCCTCATAGCCGGGCAAGTGCTGCCCATTGGCGTCATCACCTCGCTGGTGGGCGCGCCCATATTCGCGCTGATGCTGCTGCGCCAGCGCCAGGGAGGCCGCTCATGAGCACGCAAACCCATCCGCAAACCCATCTGCAAACCAGCTTGCAGGCCAGTTCGCCAACCGGCACGGCCCTGCCCGCCCTGCAAGGGCGCGATCTGGTCTGGGGCGCCACGCGCGGCGGCGCGCCCATCGTGCGCGGCGTCTCGCTCACCGTGCGCGCGGGCGCGACGGTGGGGCTGATCGGCCCCAACGGCTCGGGCAAATCCAGCCTCATGCGCCTGCTGGCAGGCGTGACGCAGCCGCAATCGGGCGAAGTGCTGCTGGGCGGCCAGCCCATGCAGCGCCTCACGCGCCGCCAGATCGCGCACCAGCTCGCCCTCGTCTCGCAAATGGCCGACACGCAAGACGCCATTACCGTGCAAGACGCCGTGGAGCTGGGCCGCACGCCCTGGCTGTCGGCGCTGCAAACCTGGTCGGCGCGCGACGACGCCATCGTCGAACAAGCCCTGGCCGACGTGGGCATGGCCGAAAAAAAGGGCCGCGTGTGGAACACCCTCTCCGGCGGCGAGCGCCAGCGCGTGCACATCGCCCGCGCCCTGGCCCAGCAAACCAGCGTGCTGCTGCTGGATGAACCGGGCAACCACCTGGACATCCACCACCAGCTCGCGCTCGGCCAGCTCATTCACCGCCTGCCCGGCACCAAAGTCATGGCCATTCACGACCTCAACCAGGCCCGCCACTGCGACTGGCTGGCCGTGATGCAGCAAGGCCGCCTGGTGTGCGAAGGCGCGCCCGACGACGTGCTGCAAGCCGATTTGCTGGAGCAGGTGTTTGAAGTGCGCCTGCGCGTGCTGACCGACCCCGAAGACGGCGCGCGCGTGCTGCGCTTTTTGCCGCTGTAGGTTCTGATTCACACTTTCCGCGCCTGCGGGCAGACTGTGAACAGTCTCTCAAAGGGGGCGGTCGGCGTCCGGGTTGGGCGCGCGGCGCTGGGGAGCCAGCAGCAGCCAGGTGAGCACGGGCCACAGGGCGGCTTCAAGCAGCGGGGCCAGCAGGGTGAGCCAGCCGGGGGCGACGCCGCCGGCGATCAGCCGCACGAGGGTGATGAGCGCGTAGGAGAGGGCGAACAGCGGCAGCAGTTGCAGCGCCTGGGCCAGCACGGGCAGCCACAGAATGCGGCGCTGCAAGGCGATGGCGGCAAAACTCAGCGCCGAATACGCCAGCGCATGCTGGCCGAGCAAGGCGGCCTGGTGCACGTCCAGGCACAGGCCGAAGACGAAGGCGGCGGCCAGGCCCACGTGGCGCGGCTGGTGCACGTTCCAGAACACGAGAACGACGGCCAGCACGTCGGGCATCCACACCAGCCGCCCCAGCGGCAGCAGATTGACGAGAAAGGCCAGCCCCAGCGTGATCCAGATGAAGGCGGGCGAGACGGGCAGCAGCAGCGGCTGGCCTGTGCGCATGATCATGAAGTTCTCCCGGCTGGCGCGCCGCTGGCATCTGGGGCGGGCTGCTCAAAGCGCACGGGCTGCAAGACCATGACGTGGGTGACGCCGTGCAGGGCCGCCACGGGCGCGCATTGCACGCGCATGAAGGTGGCTTCGCCCTGGCGGTCAACGGCCAGCACGCGGGCCACGGGCAGGCCGGGCGGGTAGATGCCGTCGATGCCGCTGGTGGTGAGCAAATCGCCCTCGCGCATGTCTTCGGTGGCGAAGGTGTAGCGCAGCTCCATCAGGCCGCTGCGCGGGGCGGGGTCGCCATAGGCCACGCTGCGCACGCCGGAGCGGGTGTTGATGACGGGAATGGCCTGGTCGCGGTCGATGAGCAGGGTGATTTCGCTCACGAAGGGATAGACGCGCGTGACCTGGCCGAGCACGCCTGATTCGTCCATGACGGGCGAGCCGGGCTGAATGCCCTGGGCGCTGCCTTTGTCGATGATGACGCGGCGGGTGTAGGGGTCGGTTGCGTCATAGAGCACTTGCGCGGCGGTGGCGGGCGTGCTGGTGCGCTCGCGCAGGGCCAGCAGCTGGCGCAGGCGTTCGTTTTCCAGCAGGAGCTGCTCGACTTGCCCGGCGCGGCGCGATTGTTCGGCCAGGCGGGCGCGGGCGGCTTCCTCGGTTTTTTGCGCGGTTTTCAGCTCGGTCAGGTAGCCGTAGCCGTTGCGCGCCCATTGCACGGGCTGCAAGGCCAGCCATTGCGCGGGGTAGAGCACGGCGGCAATGGCGGCGCGCAGCGGCTGCATGAGGTCGAACCGGGCATCGGCCACCATCAGCGCCAGCGCCAGCGCCACGCAAATGAGAAGCCGGGAGACAACCGACGGGCCGCGCCGGAAGAACGGCGGAGGCGAGTGGTCGTAAGGTTCAAACGGCATGGACGAAGCAGGCTGGCGGCAGCGGCTGGCGGCAGTGGGCGGCTGGAGCGGGCGGGCTGTTCTGCATCAGAAAAAAGGAGCAGATTCAGAGGGGCGAAAAACCGTGGCGTCCTAGTGTAATTTGGAGATGCTGCTACGAATTCGAGAGCGAAGCTGCGGCCTTTCATTGAGGCGCTCACAGGCCAGTCAGCCCGCGCGAAAAGCATTATCTCCGTGCAAGCGCGGGCCTTTTGAAAGGCGCGTCCGCCGCCTGGCTGGCCTGAAACAGGCGCTCACTCGTTGGCGAAGATGCCGCCTTGCTTGTCCATGTTTTCCAGCGCCATGCCGCAGCCGCGCACCACGCAGGTCAGGGGGTCTTCGGCCACCAGCACGGGCAGGCCGGTTTCCTCGGCCAGCAGGCGGTCCAGATCGCGCAGCAGCGCGCCGCCGCCAGTGAGCATCATGCCGCGCTCGGCAATGTCGGCGCCCAGCTCGGGCGGGGTTTCTTCCAGCGCGCGCTTGACTTCGGAGACGATGCTGTTGATCGGCTCGGACAGCGCCTCCAGCACTTCATTGCTGCTGATGGTGAAGCTGCGCGGCACGCCTTCGGAGAGGTTGCGGCCCTTGACTTCCATCTCCCGCAGCTCGCTGCCGGGAAAGGCGCTGCCAATCTCCTTCTTGATGAGTTCGGCGGTGGGGTCGCCAATGAGCATGCCGTAGTTGCGGCGGATGTAATTGACGATGGATTCGTCAAAACGGTCGCCGCCCACGCGGGCGCTGCCTTTGTAGACCATGCCGCCCAGGGAAATGACGCCCACCTCGGTGGTGCCGCCGCCGATGTCCACCACCATGGAGCCGCTGGCTTCGCTCACGGGCAGACCCGCGCCAATGGCGGCGGCCATCGGCTCTTCAATCAGATAAACCTCCGAGGCGCCCGCGCCCAGCGCCGATTCACGGATGGCGCGGCGCTCCACCTGCGTGGAGCCGCAGGGCACGCAGATGATGATGCGCGGATTGCTGAACCAGCCGCGCGCGTGCACCATCTTGATGAACTGCTTGAGCATTTGCTCGGTGACGGTGAAATCGGCGATGACGCCGTCTTTCATGGGGCGGATGGCTTCGATGTTGCCGGGCACCTTGCCCAGCATGGCCTTGGCTTCGTGGCCCACGGCCTGGATGGTCTTCTTGCCCTGCGGGCCGCTTTCGTGGCGGATGGCGACCACGGAAGGCTCATCGAGCACGATGCCTTTGCCGCGCACCACGATGAGGGTGTTGGCCGTGCCCAGGTCAATGGCCAGGTCGGTGGAGAGATACCGGCGGAACAAACCGAACATGCAAATGCTTTCCTTGGCGCGGCCACGCCTGGCCGGCAGGCGCGGCCGCAGAAAATTCTGGTGAAAAGGGGGGAGATGGGTGCAAAAAAGCGCCTTTTCAGGCGCGTTGCGGGTAGCGGCGGATAATACTTCATCCCCTAGGCAGCAACTGGGCGCAGACAACGCCTGGCGGGCCATTTCACACACATTTACACGCGGTATTTCTCCCTTCCATGTCACTTGATTTGCAGGATATTGAGCGCATCGCCCATTTGGCGCGTTTGCAAGTGCAGCCAGACGAAGCCGAGCGCCTGATGGGCCAGCTCAACGGCTTTTTCGGCATTGTCGAAGCCATGCGCGCCGTGGACGCCACGGGCGTGGAACCCCTGGCCCACCCGCTGGCCGCCGTGCAGGACGTGCAGCTTCGCTTGCGCCCTGATGAAGTCCAGCCCTGCGGCAGCCGCGAAGAAAACCAGCGCAGCGCCCCCGCCGTGGAAGACGGCCTGTTTCTCGTGCCCAAGGTGATCGAATGAGCCAGCCCGATCTGCACCTGCGCACCGTGGCCGGCCTGGCCGCCGGTCTGCGCCAGAAAGAGTTTTCCGCCGAAGAAGCCGCCCGCCACTTTCTGGCCCGCATGCGCCAGCATGAGGCGCTGGGCGCGTTCCTCAGTGTGGACGAAGAAGCCACGCTGGCCCAGGCCCGCGCGGCCGATGCCCTGCTGGCCCGTGGCCAGGCCCCCGCGCTGGCGGGCGTGCCCATCGCGCACAAAGACATCTTCGTCACCCGCGACTGGCCCACCACCGCCGCCTCAAAGATGCTTGAAGGCTACCGCTCGCCCTTTGATGCCACCGTGGTCAGCCGCCTGAAAGACGCTGGCGCCGTGTGCCTGGGCAAGCTCAACTGCGACGAATTCGCCATGGGGTCCGCCAACCGCAACAGCGCCTACCAGCCCGCGCTCAACCCGTGGAACACGCAGCGCGTGCCGGGCGGCTCTTCCGGCGGCAGCGCCGCCGCCGTGGCGGCGGGCCTGGCCCCGGCGGCCACCGGCACCGACACGGGCGGCTCCATCCGCCAGCCCGCCAGCTTTTGCGGCATCACCGGCATCAAGCCCACCTATGGCCGCGCCAGCCGCTACGGGATGATTGCCTTTGCCTCCAGCCTTGACCAGGCCGGCCCCATGGCCCGCACCGCCGAAGACTGCGCCCTGCTGCTCACCCACATGTGCGGCCCCGACGTGGAGCACGACTCCACCTCGCTGGACATGCCCGCCGAAGACTTCACCCAATCGCTGGGCGCGCCGCTCAAGGGCCTGCGCATCGGCATACCGAAAGAGTTTTTCGGCGACGGCCTGGCCGATGGCGTGCGCCAGGCGCTCAACGCCGCGCTCAAGGAATTCGAGCGGCAAGGGGCCGCCCTCGTGCCCGTCTCGCTGCCGCGCACCGAGCTGGCCATTCCCGTCTACTACATCATTGCCCCGGCCGAAGCCAGCAGCAACCTCAGCCGCTATGACGGCGTGAAATTCGGCCACCGCGCCAAAGACTATGCCGACCTGGAAGACATGTACAAGCGCACCCGCGCCGAAGGCTTCGGCCCCGAAGTCAAGCGCCGCATCATGATTGGCGCCTACGTGCTCTCGCACGGCTACTACGACGCCTACTACCTGCAAGCGCAAAAAGTGCGCCGCATGATTGCCGACGACTTCCAGCAAGCATTCAGGGACTGCGACCTCATCGCCGGCCCCGTGGCCCCAACCACCGCCTGGGCCCTGGGCGCGCACCAGGACCCCCTGGCCGACTACCTGGCCGACATCTACACCCTGCCCGCCAGCCTGGCCGGCCTGCCGGCCATGAGCGTCCCGGCCGGTTTTGGCGCACACGGCCTGCCCGTGGGCCTGCAACTAATAGGCAACTATTTGCAGGAAGCCCGCCTGCTGAACGTGGCCCATCGCTTCCAGCAAGCCACCGACTTTCACCTGCAAACGCCCGCCGGGTTTTGAGCCACGCGCATACACACGTTCATGTTTTATACCGACGCGCAATTGCTAGAACTGGTCACGGCGCCCGAGTCCTCGCGACTGGAGCGCAAGCAGTCCTTTGCCGACAAGGACAAGATTTGCAGGACGCTTTGCGCATTTGCCAACGATCTGGCCGGCCACGGCCAGGCTGGTGTCGTGATGCTGGGTGTGGCCGATGACGGTAGCGTCACCGGTATTGATGCCAGTGACACCTTGCTGCAAAAAATCGACCAAATACATTCCGAGGGCAGGATTCAACCCTTGCCCAGCATGATGGTGCGCGTACTACCCTGGCAAAACAAAAAGTTGGTTGCCATCATGGTGCAACCCTCCTCGCTGCCACCCGTATCCTTTGATGGGCGCATCTGGGTGCGCCTTTCGGCCAGCACGCAGCAGGCCAGCCAGGAAGATGAACGCCTGCTGGGCGAGCGTCGACGCACCCGCGCGAGTCGCTCATTCGACAGCGAAGGCATACCCACTGCATCTCTTGAAGATCTGAACCAGAACTACTTCCTCTCAACCTACCTGCCCCAGGCCGTCGCGCCAGACGTGCTGCAAGCCAATGGCCGAAGCCTGCAAGAGCGCCTGATTTCCACCCGCATGGCCAGCACCGGCGCCCAGCAGCCAGTGCCCACGGTTGCTGGGCTGTTAACCACCGGGTTGTCTCCGCAAGACTGGCTGGCTGGCGCCTACGTGCAGTTCATCCGCTACGTCGGCACAGTGCACGGCGGCGACGTAGTGAATGAAGATCGCATCACCGGCAATCTGGAAGACGTAATCAAGAGCACCGAGGCCATTTTCAAGGCCCATATTCAGACCGCCGTTGACATCACCGGGCAAGACCGCGAACGCAGGCAGGCCAACTATCCCCTGGCCGCCTTGCAGCAACTGTTTCGCAATGCCATCCTGCACCGCAACTACGAGGGCACGAACACCCCTGTGCGGGTGTATTGGTTCGATGACCGCATCGAAATCGCCAGCCCTGGCGGCCCGTATGGCACTGTCACGGTGGACAACTTCGGCCAGCCCTACGCTACCGATTACCGCAACCCGGTCATCGCAGAAGTACTTTTCAATCTCAAGTTCGTGCAGAAATTTGGCTTTGGCATCCAGAACGCCCGCAAGCTGCTGGCCGAGAACGGCAACCCGGCGCCCGAGTTCGAGATCAGCCAGACCATGGTTGTGGTCACCATTCGCAAGGCCAGGTAATGCCCACGCCAACTTTCACCTTTTTCAACAACAAAGGAGGCGTAGGTAAAACCACTCTGGTCTACCACGTTGCACACATGCTCGCACAACTGGGACAGTGCGTACTGGTCGTTGACTGCGACCCCCAGGCAAATCTCAGTGCCGCCTTCCTCTCTGACGAAACGCTGGAAAAGCTGTGGGATGCCCCCAAGCGCATCACCACGATTTACCGCAGCGTGCAGCCCATGGTGCGCAAAGGCGATTTCGCCGCACCAGAGCTGCAAACCATTCACGAGCGGCTGCATTTACTGGCTGGGGATCTGCTGCTGTCTTCCTTTGAAGACCAGCTCTCCGAGCAATGGAACAACGCCAACTCTGACTCGGTGGACGTGTACGGTCGCGCCTTCGACATCCTCACCGCCTTCTGGCGCTGTGCCCAGCAAAGCGCGCAAGCCTGCAAAGCCGACATCGTGATCTTCGACATCGGCCCCAATCTGGGCGCCATCAACCGCTCCGTTCTGCTTGGTACGGATCACATCATTGCCGTGCTGGGCGCCGATCTGTTCTCGCTGCGCGGTCTGCAAAACATTGGCCCCACACTGCGCACCTGGCAAAAATCCTGGCACACGCGTCGCTGCGGCAAAGCCTTTGACGACTACGTTCTGCCGCAAGGCAATATGCAAGTGCTGGGCTATGTGGCTATGCAACACCAAGAGCGCCTGTCGCGGCCCGTGCGCGCCTATTCACAGTGGATGGATCGCATCCCACGCGATTACCGCCAATACGTGCTCAACCAAGCCCTGTCGGCAGAGTCGGCAAACATCCCCGACATCAAAGAAGACCCCTACTGCCTGGCCCTGCTGCGCCATTACAAAAGCATTGTTCCCATCAGCCAGGAAGTGCGCAAACCCATGTTCGACCTCAAGAGCGCCGACGGCGTCAGTGGCTCGCAAATCACCACCGTGCGAGCGGCCCATGCCGACTTTCAGACGCTGAGCAAACGCATTCTGGAAAAAGCCCAACTCCCAATATGAACGCCCAACTCATCAACGGCTACGAAGTCGTCATCGGCTTTGAAACGCACGCCCAGCTGCAAACCAAAAGCAAGATATTCAGCCGCGCATCCACGGCTTTTGGCGCCGCGCCCAACACGCAAGCCAGCGTGGTGGACATGGCCCTGCCCGGCACGCTGCCGGTCATGAACCGCGAAGCGGTGGCCTGCGCCATCAAACTGGGGCTGGCGCTGGGTTCGCATATTGCGCCGCGCAGCGTTTTTGCCCGCAAGAATTATTTCTACCCCGATTTGCCCAAGGGCTATCAAATCAGCCAATTTGAAATTCCGGTGGTGCAAGGCGGCGAAGTTTCCTTTTTTCTGGATGGCGACAAAAAAAACGTGCGCAAAACCGTGCGCCTGGTGCGCGCGCATTTGGAAGAAGACGCCGGCAAATCGCTGCATGACGCCTTTCAGGGCATGAGCGGCATCGACCTGAACCGCGCGGGCACGCCGCTGCTGGAAATCGTCACGGAACCCGATATCCGCAGCACCGAAGAAGCCGTGGCCTACGCCAAAGAGCTGCACAAAATCGTCACCTGGATCGGCATTTGCGACGGCAACATGCAAGAAGGCAGCTTCCGCTGCGACGCCAACGTGAGCGTGCGCAAACCCGGCCAGCCCCTGGGCACGCGGCGCGAAATCAAAAACCTCAACAGCTTCCGCTTCATGCAGCAAGCGATTGATTTTGAAATCCGCTGGCAAATCGAGCAACTGGAAGACGGCCACGCCATCCAGCAAGCCACCGTGCTGTTTGACCCCGACACGGGCGAAACCCGCGCCATGCGCACCAAGGAAGACAGCGCCGATTACCGCTATTTTCCCGACCCCGATTTGCCGCCGCTATGTATTTCTTCGGAATGGATAGAGCAAACCCGCGCACAAATGCCCGAATTGCCGCGCAAAATGGCCGAGCGATTCGTGGCCGATTACGGCTTGCCCGAATATGACGCCGCCACGCTGACGCAATCGCCCCAAATGGCGGCCTATTTCGAGCAAGCCGCGCAAAAAAGCGGGCAGCCCAAACTTGCCAGCAACTGGGTCATGGGCGAAATCTCCAAACGCCTGAATGCCGAAGAAATCGGCATCGAATCGGCCCAGGTCACGGCGCAGCAACTGGCGCAAATCATCCAGCGCATTCAAGACGGCACGATCAGCCACAACGCCGCCAGACAAGTGTTCGACGCCCTCTGGCGCGGCGAAGCCAGCGACGCAGATGCCGTCATTGAAGCCAAGGGCCTCAAGCAAATGAACGACACCGGCGCACTGGAAAAAATCATCGACGAAGTGATTGCCGCCAACCCCGCCAACGTGGAGCAATACCGCGCCGGCAAAGACAAAGCTTTCAACGCCCTGGTCGGCCAGGTCATGAAAGCCAGCAAAGGCAAAGCCAACCCGCAGCAAGTCAATGAATTACTGCGCGCCAAGCTGGCCTGATGCAAAGCTGGCTGGCAAAGCGCGCCGCCAAGCGCGCCCGGCGCATGAGCGCGGCGCTGGCTTGAGCTTGAGACAGCTCCCAATCGCACCCAAAAACAGGAGCAAATTCAAGGGGGCAAGAATGCCATTCTGCGCAGGTTTCACCAGGACCTCTTGCTATGAATAGCGGAGCTAAGTTGTCTCCTGTCCGCAAACCGCAGGCCGCCGCGCCGCGTTTGTATGTGCCGCAAGCCCTGCCTGAAGGCGGCGAGCTGGATCTGCCGCACGGCGCGGCGCGCCACGCCCAGGTTCTGCGCTTGCAGCCGGGCGACGCGCTGACCCTGTTCAATGGCGAAGGCGGCGAATGCCGCGCCACCATCATCCGCATGGGCCGCAGCAGCGTGCAGGCGCGCATAGGCGCTCATGCCGCCATTGAGCGCGAAGCGGCCCGCCGCGTGCATCTGCTGGCGGGCCTCATGGCCAGCGAGCGCATGGACTGGCTGGTGGAAAAAGCCACCGAACTGGGCGCTGCCAGCCTCACCCCCCTGCTCACCCAGCACTGCGCCCTGCGCCTGAGCGGCCCGCATGCCGCCAAAAAGCACGCGCACTGGCAAGCCGTGGCCGTGGCCGCCTGCGAGCAAAGCGGCCGCAACCGCCTGCCCCTCATTCATCCGCCCCGCCCCCTGGCGGAGGGCCTTGCAGGCCAGGCCGAAGCCGGGGACGGCGCGCGTTTTGTCCTCTCCCTGAAGCCCGGCGCCGCTTCTTTGCGCGCTGCATGCGCCGGCCTGCCCGCCGCGCAAACCGTCACCCTTCTTTCTGGCCCCGAAGGCGGCCTGAGCGCCGCAGAAGAAGCTCAGGCGCTGGCGGCAGGCTTCACCCCTGTCAGCCTCGGCGCGCGCGTGCTGCGCGCCGAAACCGCGCCCGTGGCCGCGCTGGCGCTGCTGGCGTGAAAGTCTGGAATCTGTTCAGAGGCATCTGCCGGCCGTTTCCCGTGCGTCTTCATGCCGCTCGGCAAGCGGGCGGCCTGTGGACATCGGACGCGGCGGCTGGTTTTGCGCGCCTGAACTTGCGCGCTTCATTCGCTGAAGTCACTGGAGCTTTCGTCCGCGTCAGGCCAAGCGTTCAGCACGCGGCGCACCACGTCGGCGGCGAAGCCACGGGCTGCCAGAAAGCGGGCTTGCCTGGCGCGGGCGGCGGCATCGGCGGCAGGGGCGCCAAACTTTTTCTGCCAGACGGCGCGGGCGCGCTCCAGCTCGGTGGCGCGCAGCTGCCCGGCAGCTTCGGCCAGCGCTTCGGCGCTCAGGCCCTTGGCGCGCATTTCCTGTAGCACGCGGGCCGCGCCCAGGCGCGGGGCGCGGCGGCGCATGACGGATTCGGCCACGCGCTCTTCGCTGATGAGGCCCTGGGCCGCTAGTTCATTCAGCATCCGGGCCAATTCGCCCGCTTGCTCCTCATGGCAAGACAGCTTGCGTTCCAGTTCGGCGCGGGAGTGTTCCCGTTGCGACAGCAGGCGCAGGGCGCGCGCTTTGAGGGAGATGGGCATGGATGAAAACGCGGGGCGAAGGCAGGGCGGCCAGCCGGTCTGCCAGAGCCGCCAGAGGGCTGGCTGGAGCAGGGCGGCACATACAATACGCGATTTCGCGCAGGGCTGGCATGGCTGCTGCTCTCGCCTCTGCTTATTCACCCATCATTTTCTGGAGCCTGGCTCATGTTCATCTCAAGCGCCTTCGCGCAAACCGCCCCGGCCGCCGAAGCGGGCGCCAATGCGGCGGCGGCATCGCCTTTTTCGGGCCTGCTGCTGCCGGTGGTGATGCTGGTGGTGCTGTACTTCATCATGATCCGCCCGCAGATGAAAAAGCAAAAAGAAGTGCGCGCCATGCTGGACGCGCTGGCCAAAGGCGATGAGGTGGCCACGGCTGGCGGGCTGCTGGGGCGCATTGTTCAGCTGGGCGACAGCCACCTGACGCTGGAGGTGGCCGATGGCGTGCAGGTGCAGGTGCAGCGCCACGCCGTGGTGCAGGTGCTGCCCAAAGGGTCGCTGAAGTAGGCCGCCTGGCGCGGCGAGCCGCCGGAATCGGCCTGGCCGCCCTTGTTTTCTTCGCCCGCAGCGCCTGTCTGCGGGCTTTTGTGCATCAAAAGACTATTCGCATGAACCGCTACCCGCTCTGGAAATACGCGCTGATTGCCGTGTCGCTGCTCATCAGCGTGATCTACACCTTGCCCAATCTGTATGGCGAAGCGCCTGCGGTGCAGGTGTCCGCAGGCAAGATGACCGTCAAGGTGGATGGCCAGACGCTGGAGCAAGTGGAGAAGGCTTTGCAGGAAGCGGGCATTACCGCTGACAGCGTGGTGTTTGACGGCCAGTCGGTGCGCGCGCGCTTTGATACCGAAGACACGCAGATCAAGGCCAAGGACGTGATTGCGCGCGCCCTGGCCGCTGGCAAGGAAGAAGGCGCCTACATCGTGGCGCTCAATCTGGTCTCCCGCTCGCCTGACTGGCTGACGGCGCTGCACGCCAAGCCCATGTATCTGGGGCTGGATTTGCGCGGCGGCGTGCATTTCATGCTCCAGGTAGACATGCGCGCGGCCATCACCAAGCGGCTGGACACCACGGCCAGCGACATTCGCATGCTGCTGCGCCAGAAAGACATCCGCCACGGCGGCGTGAGCCGCTCGGGCGATGCCATTGAAGTACGCATGCGCGATGCCAACATGCTGGATGCCGCGCGCCGCCAGATCGCGCAGAACCAGCCCCAAATGGATGTGGCGGCCGCGCCGGATGGCTCCCGCCTGACCGTGACCTTCAAGCCTGCGGCGCTGCATGAGGTGCAGGAGCAGGCCATCAAGCAGAACATCACCACGCTGCACAACCGCGTGAACGAGCTGGGCGTGGCCGAGCCGGTGATTCAGCAGCAGGGCGCTGACCGCGTGGTGGTGCAGCTGCCTGGCGTGCAGGACACGGCCAAGGCCAAGGACATTCTGGGCCGCACGGCCACGCTGGAGATGCGCCTGGTGGACGAAAGCGCCGAAGGCCGCGCGGCGGAGGGCGGCACGGGGCCGGTGCCGTTCGGCTCCGAGCGGTTCATGACGCGCGAGGGGCATCCCGTCATCGTCAAGCGGGAAGTCATCCTCACGGGCGACAGCCTGGACAACGCCCAGCCCGGCTTTGATGAAAACCAGCGCCCTTCCGTGGACCTGGTGGTGGACGCCAAGGGCGGCCAGATCATGCGCGACACCAGCCGCCGCAATCTGAAAAAGCGCATGGCCATCGTCCTGTTTGAAAAGGGCAAGGGAGAGGTGCTGACGGCGCCCGTGATCGAGGGCGAGCTGGGCAACCGCTTCCGCATCTCCGGCTCCATGTCGGTGAACGAAGCCAATGACCTGGCGCTGCTGCTGCGCGCCGGTTCGCTGGCCGCTCCGATGGAAATCGTGGAAGAGCGCACCATCGGCCCCAGCCTGGGCAAGGAAAACATCGCCAAAGGCTTCAAGAGCGTGATGTGGGGCTTTGCCGTCATTGTGGTGTTCATGAGCCTGTACTACATGATGTTCGGCGTGTTTTCGAGCATCGCGCTGGCGTTCAACCTGCTGCTGCTGGTGGCCATTCTTTCCATGCTGCAAGCCACGCTCACGCTGCCGGGCATGGCGGCCATGGCGCTGGCGCTGGGCATGGCCATTGACGCCAATGTGCTGATCAACGAGCGCATTCGCGAAGAGCTGCGCAACGGATCATCGCCGCAGGCGGCCATCAGCGCGGGCTATCAGCATGCCTGGGCCACCATCCTGGACTCCAACGTGACTTCGCTCATCGCCGGCCTGGCGCTGCTGGCCTTTGGCTCCGGCCCGGTGCGGGGCTTTGCCGTGGTGCACTGCATCGGCATTCTGACTTCGATGTTTTCCGGCGTTTTCTTCTCGCGCGGGCTGGTCAATCTCTGGTACGGGCGGCGCAAGCGGCTGAAAACGGTGTCCATCGGCACCGTCTGGCGGCCTGAAACGGCAGGCGCCGCCGGCGCGCTCGCGCCCCGCGAAACCAGCGGGCAATGAAAGGGAGCTGAATCATGGAATTTTTCCGCATCCATCGTGACATCCCGTTCATGCGCCACGCGCTGGTGCTGAACGCCGTTTCCCTGATCACCTTCATTCTGGCGGTGTTCTTTCTGGTGCACAAAGGGCTGCACTTGTCGGTGGAATTCACGGGCGGCACCGTCATGGAGGTGAGCTACCAGCAGGCCGCCGATCTGGAAAAGGCGCGCGAAGCCATCGCCAAGCTGGGCTATGGCGAAGTGCAGGTGCAGAACTTCGGCTCGTCGCGGGACGTGATCATCCGCGTGCCCGTGCACAAGGACGTGAAGCCCGCCGAACAGAGCGCAAAGGTGATGGAGGCGCTCAAGGCCGACGACCCCGGCGTGGAGCTGCGCCGCACGGAATTCGTCGGCCCGCAAGTGGGCAACGAGCTGCTGACGGGCGGGCTGAAGGCGCTGGGCTTCGTCATTCTGGGCATCGTCATCTATCTGTCGGTGCGCTTTGAATGGAAGTACGCCGTGGCCGGCATCATCGCCAACCTGCACGACATGGTGATCATCCTGGGCTTTTTCGCCTTCTTCCAGTGGGAGTTTTCGCTGGCCGTGCTGGCGGCGGTGCTGGCGGTGCTGGGCTATTCGGTGAACGAATCGGTGGTGATTTTTGACCGCATTCGCGAAACCTTCCGCCGCCAGCGCAAGATGAACGCGCACCAGATCATCGACCACGCCATCACATCCACCATCAGCCGCACCATCATCACGCACGCGTCCACGCAAGCCATGGTGCTGTCGATGCTGCTGTTTGGCGGCGAGACGCTGCACAACTTCGCGCTGGCGCTGACCATCGGCATCTGTTTTGGCATCTATTCATCGGTATTCGTGGCGGCGGCCATCGCCATGTGGCTGGGCGTCAAGCGCGAAGACCTGGTCAAGTCCCGCAAAGAGCACGATCCCGACGACCCGAACGCTGGCGCCGTGGTGTAAGCCAGCTTCTTCTGGGCCGCCAGGCGAGGCCCAAGAACGCACATGACACCTCCTCCTGCAAATTCCCCGCAGATGCGTCTGGCCCGCCAGACGCGAGAACAGTTTGTCGCGGAGCTGGTCCGCTGGCTGCCGCAACTGGTGGCCACCATGCGAGAGCGCCTGTCCAATGCCATCGACATGCCCGCCAGCATGCAGGAGCAGCGCCTGGCCCTGGATGCGCGCATGGGCTTCGAGCCTCAGCGCGACGTTTGGGAGCGGCAGGTGCGCCAGGCGCTGGAAAAGGCGCTGGCCCAGGCCCAGCCCGCCCCGGCGGCCGCCCCTGCCGGGCTGACGGCTTTTTCGCTGCTGGATGACGAGGTGGTGGAAAACAAGATCATCGCTTCGCGCCTGAGCCTGGCGGCCATCGACAAAAGCGGAGCCGAGCTGAACGACCTGAACGTCCGCATCCAGTTTCTGGAGCAGACGCCTGACATCAGCCCCAAAGACGTGCTGCGCCCGGAGTGCCTGCCGGGCATCCTTATCGAGCAGTGGCGCGCCTGCGACCTTTCGCGCGAAATGTGGAGCGTGGTGCATGAAACCGTGCGGGCCGCGCTGGCGCTGGCGCTGGCGCAGGCTTATCAGAACGCCAACAAATTCCTGATCGAGCGCGGCGTGATGCCGCAAATCAACCTCAAAGCCATGGTGCGCAGAACCGCAGGCGGCCCGCGCACAGGCAGTGCCGGGCTGGGCGGTTCGCCAGACAGCGCGCCCGGCTCCAGCCCGGATTGGAGTGGCGCCTCGCAGTCTTCGGCTTTTGGCGGCGGCTGGCAAGGCGATGCAGCAGGCAATGGCCGGGCCGCCTCAGGCAGCTTCGCGCCAGCGGGCCAGAGCCAGCCCGGCATGGCGCCCGTGCGCCCCACCGACCTGATGCGCGTGGCCGAAGAAACGCGCATGCTCACGGGCGCTGCGCCCATGATGCGCATGCGCGCACGCGCCCAGGGCGTGCTGGGCAAGCTGCGCCGTCTGCTCAGCGACCGCGTCACCGATTTCAGCCACACCCAGCCCATTGAACCCAGCCCCCAGCTGGCGCAGGCGCTCGCGCACCCGCCTTCGCCGCTGGATACGGCGCTGACCCAGCTGGATGGCGCGGCCACTGACCCGTACCGCCCCACCATTGCCGCCCTGCCGCCCGCCGTGCAGGTGCAGCGCGTGGAGCAAGTCGCCAGCCGCCTGCGCCATCAGGCCGCCGAACTCAAGCAGGAAGCGGGCACCAAGAACGAAAAGGCCATCATCGAAATCGTGGCCCTCATGTTCCAGGCCATCTTGGCGGAGGAGCGCATTCCGGCGGGCATCCGCGTGTGGTTCGCGCGCCTGCAAATTCCCGTTTTGCGCCTGGCGCTGGCCGAGCCGGACTTTTTCAGCAACATCGACCACCCCGCCCGCCAGCTGATCGACCGCATGGGCGCTTGCGCCATGGGCTTTGAAGCCGCCAGCGTCAGCAACGCGCGGCTGGAGCGCGAAATCAAGCGCATCGTGCAAGTAATCGAGCAATACCCGGAAACCGGGCGGCGCGTGTTCCAGCTCGTGCTGGACGAATTCAGGAAATTCCTGGCCCAGTTCCTCACCGAAGGCGGCAGCGCCGAGCGCGTGGCCACGCTAGCGCAGCAGGTGGAGCAAAAAGAAGCGCTCGCGGTGCAATACACCATCGAACTCAACAAGATGCTCGCCAATCTGCCCGTGCGAGAAGAGGTGCGCGAATTTCTCTTTCACACCTGGGCCGAAGTGCTCGCCACCGCCTCCGTGCGCCACGGCGCGCAAAGCCGGCAGGCGCTCGAATTCAAGCGCGCCGCGCACGACCTGCTCTGGGCCGTGAGCGCCAAGCCCAACCGCGACGAGCGCGCGCGCGTGCTGCAAAGCCTGCCCGGCCTCATCCAGACGCTGCGCCAGGGCATGAGCGGCCTGGGCATGCCGCAAGACGTGCAGGACCGCCACGTCAAAACCCTGAGCGACGCCGTGACCGAAGCCTTCATGGCCCGCTCCGAAGCCATTTCCGACGAAACCCTGGAAACGCTCAGCCGCAAGCTCAACGCGCTGGAAGACGTGGTCAGCGACGATGCCGTGGGCGACGTCATGCTCGATCCGGGCGCCATCGAACTCATGCTCGGCGTGGACGCGGGCGATCTGATCGTCATCTCATCCGGCGGCTCCATGCCCAGCGCCGCCACCGTGGCCTGGGCGCGCGAGCTGGAGCTGGGCGCGTGGTTTGAAATGGAGCAGGGCGGCAGCCTGGTGCGCGTGCAATACGTCTGGCGCAGCCCGCGCGGGCAGCTGCACATCTTCACCGGCGGCAACAAGAACTACATGGTGCAAACCCGCCGCCTGGCCGCCTGGCTCCAGGCTGGCCTGCTGGCGCTGGTGGAAGACGAAGCCCTCACGGTGCGCGCCACCCGCGACGCCTTGGCCCGGCTGGACGCCCAGCCCGCGCAGCTGCTGTCCTGAAAAGCCGCTCGCGGATCCGCCCGCACGCGGCAAGGCGGCAAGGTCTTCAACAAACCGCAGGCGCACGGCATTATTTTGCTACTCAATCAATAGCGCGACGTCCTAGTCAAAAGCGCGCAAGGCGGCATTTCCAGCCTCTGAATTTGCTCCTGTTTTTGCGGAGCGGGGCATCACGAAAGCTCCCGCACCGTCTCCATCAAGAGCCTGCTGCGGACTTGCCGCATCGGCGCTTCAGAACCCGCTCACAGCCGTTTGCGGGAACACAAAGGCGGATCAGCCCGTCATCCCGCCTGCCCTGCCCCGCTCCAGAGACTGCCCCGTGCAGCCATCACGCACGTATTCCCGCCACAGATCGTGCTCCAACGGCCCGCTGAACCCAACAGGCCCGGATGTGCAAAGCATGCAGCGCCAAACGCTCCTTTACCAATAGCACGATGTCCTAGTAGACATTGCGCAAAGCGGCATTTTTACCCTGCCAAATTTGCTCCTCTTTCTGACCTGCAAGCCGCTTCAGCGGCGCAGCTTCACTCGGCCAGCTCCTGCCCTGTCAGCGCCTTCAGGGCTTCGCGATAGCGGGCGGCGGTGTTGGCGATGACTTCGGCGGGCAGCTCGGGCGCAGGGGCGCGTTTGGGCCAGGGGCGGCCATCCACCTGGGCCGTTTCCAGCCAGTCTCGCAAATACTGCTTGTCGTAGCTGGGCGGGTTGATGCCTTCGCGGTACTCGGCGGCGGGCCAGTAGCGGGAAGAGTCGGGGGTCAGCACCTCGTCCATCAGCACAACCTGGCCGGTTTCGTCCAGGCCGAATTCAAATTTGGTGTCGGCAATGATGATGCCCTTTTGCAGCGCCAGGGCGGCCGCGCGGGTGTACAGGGCCAGCGAGAAATCGCGAATCTGCGCGGCCACGGACGGCCCGGCGATTTCCACCGTGCGCTCGTAGCTGATGTTTTCGTCATGCTCGCCCACGGCGGCCTTGGCGGCGGGGGTGTAAATGGGCCGGGGCAGTTTGCTGGCGTTTTGCAGGCCCGCCGGCAAGGGCACGCCGCATACGCTTTGGCTTTGACGGTATTCCTGCCAGCCGCTGCCCGCCAGGTAGCCGCGCACCACGGCTTCCACGGCGATGGGCCGCAAGCGCCGCACCAGCATGCTGCGGCCCCGGATTTGCTCCGCTTCGCTGGCGCTGACAACGCTGGCCGGGTCGATGCCCGTGAGATGGTTGGGGCAGATGCCCTTGAGCTGCTCAAACCACCACAGCGCCATTTGCGTGAGCAGCCGCCCCTTGCCGGGGATGGGCTGGCCCATGATGACGTCAAAGGCGCTGATGCGGTCGCTGGCGACCATGAGGATGCGGTCATTGCCAACGGCATAGTTGTCGCGCACCTTGCCGCGCGCGATGAGCGGCAGGCTGGAAAGCTGGCTGGTGAGCAAGGCGGAAGATGAGGACATGGCGGCAGGCCCCGGGCAGGGCGAAAGTCAGACACAAAAAGCAAAAAAAGCATTGTGCCGCAGCACGTATGCTCCCGCGCTCATCAGTGTCTGGCACTGTTTTTTTTTGCTAGCGGCCGCCCGCAGCCAGATGGCGGGTGGCCGGTCATTCAGGAGGTTTTGAGCCATGCCAATCCGCCACATCGGAGCTGCCGCGCTGCTGCTGGGCGCTCTCGGCGCCGCCACAGCCCAGGCTGCTTCACCCCAAGCCACGTCAGAAGGTAACAGTGACATGAAAACGTCTTCCGCCGCCACCGCCGCCGCGCCTTTGCGCACCCTGGGCGAATACACCGATCCGCACGGCATTCGCCGCCTCTACCTGCTGGTTTCGCCCAACTTGAGCGACGCGCAGATCATGACGCTGGCGCAGGCCGTTCACGCCAAGGAGAAAAACGCCTGGCTGTGGCTGCTGGACAGCGACGAAAAAGCCGCCCAGATGATGGAGGCGCTGCCGCGCACGGCCCAGGGCGACATGGCGGGCTACCCGGGCGCCTGGGTGCAGGCGCACACCGTCGCCCACTCGCAGCAGGAGCTGCTGCCCAAAGGAGCCGGCAAGCGCTGGGCCTTGTACAAGGGGCCGTACACCGGCACGCTGCTGGGCGAGCTGCCCTGAGGGCCTGTACGCAGTCCATCCCGCAGGCGCAAAAACGCGCGGATCCGGGCGAGGCAGGAGCAGCCTTGGGCATTGCAAATGCCTCGCCGGACGCGCAAGCAAGCGAGCAACAAATCTCGCCTGTGCAGCCCATCCCAATCCACTCTTTGCCCCTTTTGCGCTCTGGCCGTGGAAAGCGGAAAGAGCCAGCCAGAGTGGACGGGCGAAGAGGTACATTTTTGCTATTCTATTTGTAGCTATAGGTCCTAGTGAAAACTGCGGGGGACGGCGTTTTCACCTGTTTTGATCCGCTCCTGTTTTTGGTGTTTTCCGGCTGGCTGCGCGGCGGCTCGTGAGTGGTTTCTTGCGGCGGCGGCTGCATTTCACTCTTCACACTTGGCAGCGCTCCGCCGCAGGCGGGTTTTCCGCCAGCCGGGCCTGCAGGCGGTTGGCGTAGATGGCGTAAGGCTCGAAGTCGGGGCGGATGGCGCGCAGGGCGTGCAGCTTTTGCGCGAAGGGGCGCAGGCGGCTGGCCTGCCAGTCGTCGAGCGCCTGTTGCCACAGGGCCAGCTCCTGAGCGAGCAGCGCGGCGACGGGGCCTGCGGGCGCTCGCGGGGTGTGGATGGTGACTTCTTCCTGGCGGCCGCGCACGGAGATGCGGTCCAGCCGCTGCCAGACGGCTACGTCTTCCGCCTGCGCGCGCGTGGCGTCGCCTGCCAGGATGGTGACGCCCCAGGTGCGCGTCTGCGCTTCCAGCCGGGCGGCCAGATTGACGGCGTCGCCCACGGCGGTGTAGGCGCGGCGCACGTTGGAGCCCATGTCGCCCACGGAGGCCACGCCGGTGTTGATGCCGATGCCCACGCCCAGCGCGGGCAGGCCCATGCAGACGCGCTCGGCGTTGATTTCATGCATGGCCTTGTGCATGGCCAGCGCGGCGGCCACGGCGCGGGCGGCGTGGTTGCTGCTGCGCAGGGGCGCGCCCCAGAAGGCCATGACGCAGTCGCCCATGTATTTGTCGATGGTGCCTTCGTGCTCGCGGATGACTTGCGTCAGGCGCGTGAAGATGCGGTTGAGCAGGGCCTGCAATTGCAGCGGCGCCATCGTCTCCGACAGGCTGGTGAAGCCGCGCATGTCGCAGAACATGACGGTGATTTCCCGCGCCTCGGCCCGCATGGTGTACAGCTCCGGCTGGCTGGCCATGCGTTGCACCAGCTCAGGCGGCACATAGGTGCCAAAGAGGTCAATCAGGCGGCGGCGGGCGCGGCTTTCGATGAAGTAGCCATAGCCCAGATTGAGCATGAGCAGCGCCATCACCACGAACAGTTGCGCGGCCAGCGGCAGGGCCAGCCCTTGGGCGGCGTAGAGCCAAAAGTTGAGCGCGGCCAGCGCCGCCGCCAGCCCCAGGCCCAGTGCCAGCGCGCCTGCCACGCCCAGGGCGGGCAGCAGCAGCGCCAGCAGCAGGCCGCTGGCCAGCAGCAAGGCGGCGTCCAGCACGGGGGCGTAGCCGGGGCGGGCGGGCACGCGGCCATCGAGCATGCCGGAGATGAGGTTGGCGTGCACTTCCACGCCGGGATAGACGGCGCTGACGGGCGTGGCGCGCAAGTCCATCAGGCCCGGCGCCGTAAAGCCCAGCAAAACGATGCGGCCTGCCAGCGCGCCTTCGGGCAGGCTGCCGCGCAGCACGTCCGCCGCCGGGTAGTAGCGAAAAGACCCGCCCCGCGCTCCGCCCGGGCCGCGATAGGGCGCCAGCGCCGCGCCGCTGGCCGTGAGCGGCACTTGCAACGCCTGCCCCGGCCCACCTCTTGTGTGCGGCAGCCGCAGGCCTTGCAACAGGGGCGGCTCGCCCGCCCACTGAAGCGCTGGCGCGGGCAAGGCCTGCGAAGACGCCTGGGCCACGCCGCCATACAGGTACTGGCGCACCACGGCCAGCGCGAGCGATTCACGCCAGCCGCCATCGACGGCGGCGACCAGCGGCACGGAGCGCACGATGCCGTCGCTATCGACCAGTGCGTTGAAAAAGCCTTGCGGCGCGGCGCTGGCCAGCTTGGCGATGCTGGCTCCGTAGCCATCCCATAGCATGAGAGCGGGAGTGTCCTGCGCCGCCAGCAGCGGCGCGATGGGCGCAGGCAGCGCGCCGCTGCGGCGGCCCTGGCGGTCACTGGTGAGGTAGTAGCCCAGCACGGCGGGCCGGCCTTGCAAGGCGGCGGCAAAGCGCGCGTCGCTTTCTTCGCTGCCGCGCCCGGCTTCGGCAAACACGGCGTCAAAGCCGATGACGCTGGCGCGCTGGCGGCGCAGCACTTCTTCCACCAGCTCTGCCATGCGCTCGCGCGGCCAGGGCCACTGGCCGAGTTCGGCCAGGCTGGCCTCGTCCACATCCACGATGACCACGCGTTCGTCCAGCGTGGCGGGCATGAACAGGCGCAGCCGCGCGTCATACAGCCGCTGGTCGGCCAGCGTCAGCAGGTCCGATTCATGAACGCCCAGCGCGTGCAGCAGGGCCAGCGCGAGAACGGCCAGCGCCAAGGCCATGCGCCAGAAGCGGTGGAAGGGCAGGCGCATGGAGCAAGGCTTTCAGCAGCGAAGCGAAGGCTGCGGCGCGCTGGCGAACAGGCGGCAGGCAGACGCGAAATTCGCTCCTGTATCAATAGCAATGGGTCTTAGTGAAATGAGCGCTGATGCCATTTTTGATGCCGCTGATTTCGCTCTTCTTTTTGAATATCTGCGTGCTGACAGCCCGCACCCGACCGCTCTTGGAGAGGCTGCCGCAGCAGGTGAAGTGGCGGCAGTCTCAACCGTCAATGAACTCCATGCGGATGCCCGCCAGCTCAATGCGGTCATGGTTGCGCAGCATGATGGGGCCGTCATCCAGCGCCACGCCATTGACGGTGGGCACGTATGCGCCTTCCATCAGCGCCAGCTCGAAGCCTTGCGGCTTGCGCGTGATGGAGGCAACTGAAACGCCCGGCTTACCGATGGTGGTGACTTCCTTGATGAGCAGCAGCTCGCGCCCCGTGGCCGAGCCGTTGAGCACGCGCACGCGCGGCCCCGCTTTCTTGGGCGCGGCCGGGCGCGAGTCTTGAAAGCCCGTGGCGGCAAAGGCCGATGCCGCGCCAGCCGCCTGCTGGGCTGGCGCAGGCGCTGCGGGTGAAGACGCCGGCTTGGCAGGCGGCGTCTGGGGCATGGACGGCGTGGCCCGGGCGGAGCCGGTGGCGTGGTAATCAATCTTGTAGCGGCCCACCTCGATGCGATCGCGATCGGCCAGCTTCTGGCTTGTGATGCGCGCGCCATTGACATAGGTGCCGTTGGTGCTGTGGCAGTCTTGCAGGATGACGTCGCCGTTTTGCATGAGGATGACGGCGTGCTCGCCGCTGACGGCAAGGTGGTCAATCACGATGTCGTTGTAGGGCCTGCGGCCCAAGGTGGTCCGGTCTTTGGTCAGCTGCGCTTCCTTGACCACCACTCCGTCCACCGAAATCACCAGCTTTGGCATGTATCTTTCTCCTCTGAGGCCCGCTCACGCACGCATGGACGCGCCCTGTTTGGTGCGGATCGTCATTTTCGTTGCAATTTTGAAAGAAATCCTGTTTTTTTCGCCGGCCCGGTAAAGCGGCACAACGCCACTGAAACGTTGTCGCGCCCGCCGTTGGCGTTGGCCTCGTCCACCAGGGCGCGCGCCGCTTCGTGCAGCTCGGCCGACTGGGCCAGCAGGCTGGCCAGGCGGCTGTCGTCCACCATGTCGGTCAGACCATCGGAGCACAGCAAGATGACGTCGCCCGTGCGTGCGCGCATTTCGCTGACGTCCAGCTGCACCCAGTCTTCCACGCCCAGCGCGCGCGTGACAAAACCGCGAAAGCCCGATTCCGCTGCTTCTTCGGGCGTCATCAGGCCGGCATCCATGCGCTCTTGCAGCAGGGAATGGTCGCGCGTGATGCGCGTGAGTTCGCCGCCGCGCCACAGGTAGGCGCGCGAGTCACCCACGTGGCCTACGTGCACACAGTCGCCGTGGCATACGGCCATGACCAGCGTGGTGCCCATGCCCAGGCATTCGGCCCGCGTGTGGGCAGCTTCGAAGATGGCGTGATTGGCGCTGGCCACGCTGGCATGCATGGCGCGGGCGATGTCCTCTGGCGCGATTTCGCCGCAGCTTTCGGCCAGCCACTGCGCCAGGGCGCTGGCCACCAGCTCGGTCGCCAGGGCGCTGGCCACTTCGCCTGCGTTGTAGCCGCCCATGCCGTCGGCCAGCACGGCCACGCCCTGCTCGGGGTGAATGACGATGGCGTCTTCATTGTTTTGCCGCACGCGCCCCACGTCGGTGAGGGTGGCGTAGCGCCACAGCGGGCTTGCGCTGGCTTCACTGGGCATGGCAAGCCGCCTTTTTGCCCCTGGCGCGCCGCGCCTTCAGCGCCTGGCCAATGGCCAGCACCAGCAGAGCGCCCGCCGCGCCCAGGGCGTAATGCCAGGACTGTTCCTGCGGAATGAGGTCTTTCAGCATGGGGTCGGTCTGGAACATGCCGCCCGCAATCCAGCCCAGCAGCATGCCGCCCAGCAAGATGATGACGGGGAAGCGGTCCATGAGCTTGAGAACGATCTGGCTGCCCCAGACGATGATGGGAATGCTGACGACAAGGCCGAGAATGACCAGCGCCATCTGGTGCTGCTCGCCCGCGTTTTGCGCCGCTCCGGCAATGGCGATGACGTTGTCAATGCTCATGACCAGATCGGCCACGATCACGGTCTTGACGGCGCTCCAGAGCTTGTCGCTGGCCTGGATGTTGCCGTGCGCGTCTTCGTCGTGCGGCGTGATGAGCTTCACGCCAATCCATATCAGCAAAGCAGCGCCGGCTATTTTGAGAAAAGGCACTTTCAGCAGCGTGATGGCAAAGGCAATGAGCGCCACGCGCAGCAAAATGGCGCCCGCCGTGCCCCAGAGAATGCCCTTGAGCCGCTGGTTTTCAGGCAATTGGCGGCAGGCCAGCGCAATGACGACGGCGTTGTCCCCGCCCAGCAGGATGTCGATCAGGATGATCTGGCCCACGGCCACCCAGAAATGGGCTGTCAGGAACTCTTCCACGGTCGCGCGTCTTTCTCAAGTGCATGAAAAAGCCGGATTATCCCGAAGGAGAATCCGGCTTGCCGGTCTGGCTGGCGGCGCCCTTCATGGGGCGCGCGCTTCAGAGCAGGCTTTTGAGCAGCTTGCCCATTTCAGACGGGTTGCGCGTGACCTTGAAGCCGCACTCTTCCAGAATGGCGAGCTTGGCGTTGGCCGTGTCAGCGCCGCCGGAAATCAGCGCGCCGGCATGCCCCATGCGCTTGCCCGCAGGCGCGGTGACGCCAGCGATGAAGCCCACCACGGGCTTTTTCATGTGCTGCTTGCACCAGCGGGCGGCATCGGCTTCGTCGGGGCCGCCGATTTCGCCGATCATGATGACGGCATCGGTGTCCGGGTCGTCATTGAAGGCCTTCATCACGTCAATGTGCTTGAGGCCGTTGATCGGGTCGCCGCCAATGCCCACGGCGGAAGACTGGCCAATGCCCAGTTCGGTGAGCTGCGCCACGGCCTCATAGGTCAGCGTGCCGGAGCGGCTGACAACGCCGACGCGGCCTTTTTTGTGAATGTGGCCGGGCATGATGCCGATCTTGATTTCTTCCGGCGTGATGATGCCGGGGCAGTTGGGGCCGAGCAGCAGCGTTTTCTTGCCGCCGGCGGCTTCCTTGGCGCGCATCTTGCTGCGCACTTCCAGCATGTCTTTGACGGGAATGCCTTCGGTGATGCAGATGACGAAGTCCAGATCGGCCTCCACGGCTTCCCAGATGGCGGCGGCAGCGCCTGCGGGCGGCACGTAGATCACGCTCACGGTGGCGCCGGTTTGCTGGGCGGCTTCCTTGACGGTGGCGTAGATGGGCACGTCAAAAATCTTTTCGCCAGCTTTTTTCGGGTTCACGCCCGCCACGAAGCAGTGCTTGCCATTGGCGTATTCAATGCACTTTTCCGTGTGGAACTGCCCGGTCTTGCCGGTAATGCCCTGGGTGATGACTTTGGTGTCTTTATTGACGTAAATCGACATGTGTGGCTCCGGGGCTGGTTTACTTGACGGCGGCGACGATCTTGGTGGCCGCATCGGCCATGGTGTCGGCCGAGATGATGGGCAGCTTCGAGTCGGCCAGGATTTTCTTGCCTTCTTCTTCAAAGGTGCCTTTCATGCGCACCACCAGCGGCACTTGCAGATTGACAGCCTTGCAGGCGGCCACCACGCCTGTGGCGATGGTGTCGCAGCGCATGATGCCGCCGAAGATATTGACCAGAATGCCCTTGACCTTGGGGTTCTTGAGCATGATCTTGAAGGCTTCGGTCACTTTTTCGGTGGTGGCGCCGCCGCCCACGTCCAGGAAGTTGGCCGGTTCGCCGCCGAAGAGCTTGATGGTGTCCATCGTCGCCATCGCCAGGCCCGCGCCATTGACCATGCAGCCGATGTTGCCGTCCAGGCTGATGTAGGAGAGGTCGAACTTGCTGGCTTCCAGCTCGGCCGGGTCTTCTTCGTCCAGATCGCGCAGGGCCACGATTTCGGGGTGGCGGAACAGCGCGTTGCTGTCGAAGTTGAATTTGGCGTCCAGCGCGATGATGTTGCCCTTGCTGTCGCGGTTCAGCGGGTTGATTTCAACGAGCGAGGCGTCCGTGTCCATGTAGCACTTGTAGAGCTTCTTGCACACGTCGATGAACTGGGGCACGCTGCCTTCGGGCATGTTCACGCCTTTGGCCAGCTCCTGGCCTTGCGCGTCGGTCAGGCCCGTCAGCGGATCGACGAAGACCTTGACGATCTTTTCAGGGTGGCTGTGCGCCACTTCTTCAATGTTCATGCCGCCTTCGCTGCTGGCGATGATGGCCACCTTCTGCGAAGCGCGGTCGGTCAGCACCGACAGGTAATACTCTTTCTGGATGTCCGCGCCTTCTTCAATGTAGAGGCGGCGCACTTTCTGGCCTTCGGGGCCGGTCTGGTGCGTCTTGAGCTGCATGCCCAGAATCTGGCCGGCCAGCGTCTTGACTTCATCCAGCGTCTTGGCCACTTTCACGCCGCCGCCCTTGCCACGGCCGCCTGCGTGAATTTGCGCCTTGACCACCCACACGGGGCCGCCCAGCTTTTGCGCAGCCTCAACCGCTTCCTGCACGGTAAAAGCGGGAATGCCGCGCGGCACAGGCACGCCGAAGCTGCGCAGAATCTCCTTGCCTTGGTACTCGTGAATCTTCATGGATTTCCTCTGTGAAAAGAGAAGCAGACCGGAGGGCCTGCATGAACGAAAGAATCTTCGCAGGGCAAATGTATCATGCAGCAACACCCCGGCCGCCCCAAAAACTGCCCCCAACCCGTCTGTGAGCGGCGCAAAGCGGTTTTCCCTGATTGAACGCAAATGACGAAAAAAGTATTTATCGACGGCGAAGCAGGCACCACCGGCCTGCAAATCCGCCAGCGCCTGCAAGATATGGCTGGCGTGGAGCTGGTCAGCATTGATCCGGCCTTGCGCAAAGACCCCGCAGCCAAGCGCGCGCTCATGGCAGGCGTTGATCTGGTCATTCTTTGCCTGCATGACGACGCCGCGCGCGAATCCGTCGCGCTGATTGACGCGCTGCCCGCGCCCCGCCCGCGCGTGATTGATGCCTCAACAGCCCACCGCGTGGCGCCTGGCTGGGTGTTTGGCTTTGCCGAGCTGGCGCCCGGCCAGCGCGAGGCCATTTGTCAGGCCGAGCGCGTGGCCAACCCCGGCTGCTACGCCAGCGGCGCCATCGCCTTGCTGCGCCCGCTGGTGGATGCAGGCGCGCTGCCGCCCGATTACCCCGTCACCTTGCCCGCCGTCAGCGGCTACACGGGCGGCGGCCGCGCCATGATCGAGGCTTACGAGGCGGGGCAGGCTCCCGCCTACGAGCTGTATGCGCTGGGCCTGTCGCACAAGCATTTGCCTGAAATCATGCGCTATGGCGCGCTCACGCGCCGCCCGGTTTTCATGCCCGCCGTCGCCAGCTTCGCGCAAGGCATGCTGGTGGAGCTGCCCCTGCATCTGGATTTGCTGCCCGGCCAGCCTTCGCCTGAAAGGCTGCTGCAGATCTACGCCGCCCATTACGCGGGCAGTGAATGGGTCACGGTGCAGGCCGCGCCTGAAAACGGCAAGCTGGACGCCCTGGCGCTGGCGGGTTCCGACACGCTGGAAATCCGCGTGTTCGGCAACGCCGCCCACCATCAGGCTGTGTGCGTGGCCCGGCTGGACAACCTGGGCAAAGGCGCCAGCGGCGCGGCCGTGCAGAACCTGCGGCTGATGCTGGGGTTGTGAGAGCCTGTTCAAAGTCTGGCTGGAAACCGCCTCCCAGGCCCGGGCATTCAACCTGGATTTCTGGCTCCCATTTAGCTACTGCATTCGTAGCATGAGGTCCTAGTAGAAGGAGCGCAGAAGCCGTTTTTAGACCCTCTAAATTTGCTCCTTTTTCTGAACCCATTCAGCCTCTTTGGCAGCGCGCAAGCGGGCTTTCGGTGCAAAAAAAAAGCCCCGGGCCGAAGGGCCTGGGGCTTGAATCCACCTTAGGAGGGGTGGAGGAGACAAGGAGTGCAAAGCGGTCTGACCGTTTCAGCCAGGCTGTCTGCGTGGGCGCGGAGTGTAGACCCATCCCCGTTTTTCTGCACGCCAACCCGCCATCCAACCTGACAGACGGTCGTTTTGTTGCGGCGAAGCGCCCAGGCATGTTGCTTTCGGGCCAAAAATTGGCGCTTTCGCGTTTGGTTTTGCGCGTTTTCTTCAGACTCTGAACAGCTTCCCAAACCCTTCACCACAGGAGAAACCCATCATGGAATGCACCGTCAGCTGGAGCGCCCCCGCCGGATCGCGCTCGGGCATGAGCTTCATCGCCGAAACCGGCAGCGGCCACGTTCTCGCCATGGACGGCGCGCCCGACGCTGGCAGACCCGACCAGGGCGGGCAGAACCTGGCGCCGCGCCCGCTGGAAGCCATGCTGGCAGGCGCGGGCGGCTGCACGGCGTATGACGTGGTGCTCATCCTGCGCCGGGGCCGCCATGACGTGCGCGGCTGCACGGTGCGGCTGAGCGCCGACCGCGCCGAAACCGACCCCAAGGTTTTCACCCGCATTCACATGCACTTTCGCGTGACAGGGCGCGAGCTGCCCGCGCAGGCCGTGGAGCGGGCCATCCACCTGAGCCACAGCAAATACTGCTCGGCAGCCATCATGCTGGGCAAGACGGCGGAAATCACCACCTCTTTTGAAGTGCTGGATGCCTGAGCCGAAAACGCCATCTTCCGCAGCGCCATCCTCCGCGCCGCCGCCTGCCCGGCAGCCCATCGAAACGCACCCCTTCGCCGCCGTGCTGCCGCCGAAGGCCACGGTGATGATGATGGGCAGCTTTCCGCCCGCGCCCGAAAAGCGCTGCATGGACTTTCACTACCCCAACTACCAAAACGACATGTGGCGCATCTACGGGCTGGCCTTCTTTGGCGACGTGGCGCACTTTCAGGTGGCGGGCAAAAAGCGTTTTGATGCCGTGCGCATCCGCGCCTTTCTCATGGAGCGCGGCATTGCCCTGTGCCCCGCCGTGCGCCGCGCGCGGCGCGAGCAGGGCAATGCGTCCGACGCCTTCCTGACCGTGATCGAGCCGGTGAACCTGGCTGCCGTGCTGCCCCAGGTGCCGCACTGCCGCACCCTGTTTGCCACCGGCGGCAAGGCCGCCGAAGTGCTGCTGGGCCTGCTGGCGGCCCAGTCACCCAAAGCTCCTGTGCCTCAGCTGCCCAAGCCCGGCCACAGCATTCCATACGGCTACGCGGGCCGCAGCTTGCAGCTGTACCGCCTGCCATCCACCTCGCGCGCCTATCCCATGCCGCTGCTGCAAAAGGCGCAAATCTGGCGCGCGTTCTTCAAGTCGCAGGGGCTGCTGGATTGAGCCGCCCCGCCTTTCCTTGAAATGCACCGGCCCGGCGGCAACTCCTGTTTTTTGTCATTCCTTGAGCAGCCTTTCGCCCATGAACACGCCCGAAAAACCCGACATGACCGATCCTGCCCAGCCTGCGCCGCAGCCTGACCCCATGCAATTTCCCATGCGCTTTCCCATCAAGGTCATGGGAAAGAATGAAGACGGCTTCGTGCACGCCATCACCGAAATCGCCCGCCGTTTTGACCCCACGTTTGACGCCGCCACCGTCCAGCTGCGCGAAAGCTCCGGCGGCAACTACTTGAGCGTGACCGTCACCGTGCTGGCCACCAGCCGCGAGCAGCTGGACGGCATCTACCGCGCCATCACCAGCCACCCCAAAGTGAAATGGGCGCTGTAGCCGCCGGGCGCTGAAAAAAATTCCCATGAAAGTCATCCACCTCGGGCGCGCCGATTACGTGCCCACCTGGCGCGCCATGCAAGCCTTCGCCGCCCGGCCCTTCGGCATGGAAGGCGAAGAGCTTTGGCTGTGTGAACACCCGCCCGTCTTCACCCTGGGCATGGCCGGCCGCCCCGAACACGTGCTGGCCGCAGGCGGCATTGATGTGGTGCAAACCGACCGTGGCGGGCAGGCCACCTACCACGGCCCCGGCCAGGTGGTCGCCTACCCGCTCATCAATCTGGGCGAGCGCCCCTACTTCGTCAAGGAATACGTGCACCGGCTGGAAGAAGCTGTCATCCGCACCCTGGGCGAATGGGGCCTGCCCGGCCACCGCGTGGCGGGCGCGCCGGGCATCTACATCCGCCTGCAAGACCCCTACAGCCACGCCCCCTTGCCCCAGCGCCCCATGCGCCGCCTGCCCGGCACGCCCGCGCCGCAGCCCGACTTCACGGGCCTGGCCAAAATCAGCGCGCTGGGCATCAAAGTCAGCCGCCAGCACGCCTACCACGGCGTGGCGCTAAACGTGGACATGGCGCTGGAACCCTTTGAGCGCATCAACCCTTGCGGCCACGCGGGCCTGCCTGCCATCGACCTTTCCAGCATCGGCGTGCGCGCCTCCTGGGACGAAGCCGCCAGCGCCCTGGCCGCGCACCTCACACGCCTGCTGGCCCCCTGAAACCCGCCTCTTTGCAAGAAAAAACACGTCATGACCGAAGTCATCCGCGAAGCGCCCGCTCCCCACGCCTACAACCCCAGCGCCAAGCAAAAAGCTGCCGCCAAGCTCGCCCGCATCCCCATCAAGGTGCAGCACACCGGCCCGGCCCTGCCCAAGCCTGACTGGATTCGCGTCAAGGCCGGCAGCCCCAGCACGCGCTACTACGAAATCAAGGACATCCTGCGCCAGAACAAGCTCGTCACCGTCTGCGAAGAAGCCAGCTGTCCCAACGTGGGCGAATGCTTTGGGCGCGGCACCGCCACCTTCATGATCATGGGCGACAAGTGCACGCGCCGCTGCCCTTTCTGCGACGTCGGCCACGGCCGCCCCGACCCGCTGGACGCCCAGGAGCCGATCAACCTGGCCCGCGCCATCGGCCAAATGCGCCTCAAATACGTCGTCATCACCAGCGTGGACCGTGACGACCTGCGCGACGGCGGCAGCCAGCACTACGTGGACTGCATCCGCGCCGTGCGCCAGGCCTCGCCCGGCACCCGCATCGAAATCCTCACGCCCGACTTCCGTGGCCGTGACGACCGCGCCCTCGAAATCCTCAAGAGCGCCCCGCCCGACGTAATGAACCACAACCTCGAAACCGTGCCGCGCCTGTACAAACAAACCCGCCCCGGCAGCAACTACGAATTCAGCCTCAACCTGCTCAAGAAATTCAAGGCCCAGCACCCCGGCATCCCCACCAAAAGCGGCCTCATGGTTGGCCTGGGCGAAACCGACGAAGAAATCCTGGCCGTCATGCGCGACATGCGCGCGCACCACATCGAAATGCTCACCATCGGCCAATACCTGGCCCCCACCAGCGCCCACCTGCCCGTGCAGCGCTACGTCACCCCCGACACCTTCAAGATGTTTGAAGCCAAGGCTTACGAAATGGGCTTCACCCACGCCGCCGTCGGCGCCCTCGTGCGCAGCAGCTACCACGCCGATCAGCAGGCCCAAAGCGCCCTGTCCGGCAGCGCCGGCTGCGGCCACTGAGAACCTGCGCTCCGGCCCGCTCCTTGACCTCAACCAGGCAAAAACAGGAGCAAAAACAAAGGGGCATAAATGCCGCCCTGCGCTTTATCCACTAGGACATCGTGCTATTGCTAAAGGAGCAAATCAAGGGAGCAGCCCCGCGCGCTCTGATGACCACAGGAGCACAAGCCAGGCTGGCACTCGCATTGCAAAACCGCGAAACGCGCACGGGTGTTTTCTTCCGACTCTCATGGGCGCAATGGAACGTGGCAGAAACATGATCGCCGGCAAGCTCCGGAAGGCGCGCGCCGCCTGCGTGGCGGCGGTGTCTGTCCCTTAGACTCGCACGCTTGCCCGCACCTTCTCCATGCCTCTTTACTGGTTCATCCTGCTCCCTTTTGTCGGCAGTCTTGTGGCTGCCATGATGCCGACCAAGGCCCGCAATGCGGCGGCAAGCTGGGCGGCGCTGGTGGCCGCTGGCGGGCTGGGCGGGGTGCTGCTGTTGTATCCGCAGGTGCAGGGCGGGCAGGTGCTGCGCGAGCAGGCGGCATGGCTGCCGCAGGCGGGGCTGGCGTTTGTGGTGCGGGTGGACGGCTTTGCCTGGCTGTTCGCACTGATGGTCACGGGCATCGGCTTTCTGGTGGCGGTGTACGCGCGCTACTACATGAGCAAGGACGATCCGGTGCCGCGCTTTTTCTCCTTTTTTCTCGCCTTCATGGGCGCGATGATGGGCGTGGTGCTGTCGGGCAATCTGATTCAGCTGGTGTTTTTCTGGGAGCTGACGAGCCTGTTTTCTTTTTTGCTCATCGGCTACTGGCATCACCGCAAAGACGCACGGCGCGGCGCGCGCATGGCGCTGACGGTGACGGGTGCGGGCGGCCTGTGCCTGCTGGCGGGAGTGCTGGTGCTGGGCCGCATTGCGGGCAGTTATGACCTGGACGCCGTGCTGGCCGCCGGGCCGCAGATTCGTTCGCACGCGCTGTATGCGCCCATGCTGGCGCTGGTGCTGCTGGGGGCGCTGACCAAGAGCGCGCAGTTTCCTTTTCACTTCTGGCTGCCGCGCGCGATGGCCGCGCCCACACCGGTTTCCAGCTATCTGCATTCGGCCACGATGGTGAAGGCGGGCGTGTTTCTGATGGCGCGGCTGTGGCCGGCGCTGTCGGGCACGCAGGAGTGGTTCTGGATTGTGACGGGCGCGGGCGCTTGCACGCTGGTGCTGGGGGCGTATGCGGCCATGTTCCAGAACGATTTGAAGGGGCTGCTGGCGTATTCGACGATCAGCCATCTGGGGCTGATCACGCTGCTGCTGGGCATGAACCGCGAGCTGGCGACGGTGGCGGCGGTGTTTCACGTGATGAATCACGCGACGTTCAAGGCTTCGCTTTTCATGGCAGCGGGCATCATCGATCACGAGACGGGCACGCGCGATATACGGCGGCTGGACGGCCTGTTCAAGGCCATGCCGGTGACGGGCACGCTCGCTTGCGTGGCCAGCGCAGCCATG